>CANRQD010000011.1 GCA_947632685.1 uncultured Bacilli bacterium
CATAACAGTAATAATGGCTCAAATAGGATGTTTTGTTCCTTGTAAAAGTGCTAAAATGCCTATATTTGATAAAATATTTACAAGAATTGGAGCAAGTGATGATTTAGTTAGTGGTGAATCTACTTTTATGATAGAAATGAAAGAAGCAAACTATGCTATTAGTGAAGCAACAGAAAATAGTCTAATTTTATTTGATGAATTAGGTAGAGGAACTGCTACATATGATGGAATGAGTTTAGCTCAAGCTATCTTAGAATATATTCATGATAAAATAAAAGCTAAAACATTATTTTCAACACACTATCATGAGTTAACATCACTTGAAAAAGATTTACAAAATCTTAGAAATGTTCATGTATCTGCTCAAGAAGAAGATGGAAATATTACTTTCTTACATAAAGTAAAAAATGGGGCTGTAGATAAAAGTTATGGTATTAATGTAGCCTCTCTTGCAAAACTTCCAAAAGATTTAATAAAAAGAAGCGAAGAAATATTAAATATCTATGAAAATAAAAGTATAAAAAAACAAGTATTTACACAAACAAGTTTATTTGAAGAAACTGAAGAGGAAGTAGTAAAAATAGAAAAAGAAAATGTAATAGAAGAAAAGATTAAGAAAATTAATCCTTTAGAAATGACTCCAATAGAAGCATTAAGCTTTTTATATGATTTGAAAAAAGATGTTGATAAAGAATTATAATTAACAATTACTTAACATAATTGATTTTCTAATAATATATGTTATAATATAAGCAATTTTATGAAAGTAGGTAAATATGAATTCATTAATTTTAAATGACAAACAAATCTTAAATTTATTAAAATTTTTAAATCCTAATGCTGATATCAGAGGGTTAGATACTAATTTTAATAATGGAGAAAATGCTATTTTTTCAGGTGTTTCTAAAGAAAAATTAATTATTCCTTATGGCTGTCATTTAACTAAAGATGGAATTACAAATAAATGGAATGATGATTCATATGATGATATATATACAACTTATAAAGTATATCCTCAAAAACGTGCTATTATAATGGGTAAGAAATTAGAAGCAAAAAATAATCTAGATAAAGATAAAAAGGAATTACCTAAAATTCAGAAAATATATATGTTTTCAGATATTACAAAAAAAGCATTAGTATGTTATAAACACGGTTATAAAATTGTAGATTATAAAGATTTTTGGGATGTATTAATAGAATTAGAAAAACAAGATCATAAAAAAATAAATATAAAAAATTTTTTAAAAAATGATAATAGATTAATGAAAGATATACCAATATCTATTATAAATAAAATCATAGAAGGTATTATACCATATGATATTGATAATTATTTATTAATGAATAATACTTATATAAATTTAAAACCAAATGCTAAAAATATTTTAAAAAATAATTACGTTACTGTAAAGTCATATACTTTAATGGGTAAAAAAAGAACTAAAAATACAGATTCATCTATTATACTTTCACATCATCTAAATAAAAGTATAAAACTTATAGCGGTAGCAGATAGTGAAGAAGATAATTATAATATAATTGCATCAACTCTTGTTACAGAGGAATTAAAAGAATGGTTTAATAAAATAGATTTAGTTGAATTAGAAGATGAATCTATAATTACTAAATTACATGAAAAAATTTATAATATAAATTGTCTATTATATAACATAGGTTATAAAAATAATATGCCAAGTGATTTTAACTCTTCTTTAACAGTAGCTATGATATTAAGAAATAATACCATAATTTCAAGTATAGGTAATACAAAAGCATATAAAATAAAAGACGGAATATTAACTCAGTTATTTGAAGATAATTATAAACCATCTGAAAATATTATAAAAAAAGATACTAAACTTACTGAAAATAGTAAATTAGGAAAATATGCACCATATAAATTATATACAAATAATATAGAAAATATTAGTTATGATAAACTATTATTAATTACTGATGGAATTTATTACTCATTAAATAATAAGACTATAGAATTTATTGCTAATACAGCAAATAAAAACGAAATAGCAGAAAAATTAGTAGATATGGCTATTGGTGATTATAGTGATAATTCAAATTATGGAGAAGATAATGCTACTGCTTTGGTTTATATAAAAAAATAACTATTAATTGATAGTTATTTTAAATTTATTTAATTTTTATTGATTTATCAAACATATGTTGGTATAATTAATACATAACTACATGAAATAACCATAATGACAATTTATAATAGTTATGATAAAATTAAAACGAGGTGATACTTTGAAAAATAGAAGTGAACTAAGAGAGATTATAATGAAAATAATCTATCAAGTAAAAATATTAAATGCTACTAAACTTCCATATGATTTAGATTCATTAATTAAAGAGCAAATAGAGGTTAAAAATGACTTTGTTGAAAATACTGTAAAAGGGGTATTAGATAATCAAAATAATATAAATAAACTTGCAAATAAATATTTACAAAATTGGACTATCGATAGATTAAATAAAGTAGATCAAGCAATCTTATCAATTGGAATATATGAATTAATTTATACAAAAACTCCATCAATTGTTGTAATAAATGAAGCTATAGAATTATCTAAAAAATATAGTGATTTAGATGTAGTTAAAATGATTAATGGAGTATTAGATAATATATATCATAGTGAGATAGAACATGAATAATGAAAAATATATTACAGTAACTCAATTAACTAGATATATTAAATATAAAATTGATAATGATACTAATCTACAAGAAGTATTTCTAAAAGGGGAAATATCCAATTTCAAAGCTCATTCTAGAGGTCACTATTATTTTACTTTAAAGGATGAGAATAGTAGAATAAATGCTATTATGTTTGCATCACAAACTAAAAATATAAAGTTTATGCCAGAAGACGGAATGAAAGTATTAGTAACAGGAAAAATAAGTGTATATGAAGCTAATGGAGGCTATCAAATATATGTTACTGATATGATAGAAGATGGTATTGGTAATTTATATATTGCATATGAGCAGTTAAAAAAGAAATTAGAGGATAAAGGACTATTTGATAAAGATAAGAAAAAACAAATTCCAAAAATTCCTAAAAGAGTAGGTGTAATAACTGCTCCAACAGGGGCAGCTATAAGAGATATAATTTCAACTATAAAAAGAAGATTCCCACTTACAGAAATTATATTATTGCCAGCTCTTGTTCAAGGTGCTGAAGCAGCTCCTTCAATTATTTCACAAATTAAAAATGCAGAAAATTATGATTTAGATACTTTAATAATTGGAAGAGGTGGCGGAAGTATTGAAGATATGTGGTGTTTTAATGACGAAGAAGTAGCATACGCTATATACAATTGTACAATTCCAACAATAAGTGCTGTAGGACATGAAATAGATTTCACAATTGCAGATTTTGTTGCAGATTTACGTGCTCCAACTCCAACAGGAGCAGCTGAACTTGCAGTTCCAAATAAATTGGATATAATAAATTATATTGAACAATTAAATATTAGAAGTAAAAAAATAATTACAAATAAATTAGAATTTTTAAAACAAAAATTAAATGATATAACAAGTAAATATATTTTAAAAAATCCAATGAGTATTTACGAAGTAAAAGAACAACAATTTTCACAATTATTAGATAAATTAAAATATAATATTGCAAATATTTATAATAAAAAAGAAAAAAATTATTTGAATGTTATTAATAGTTTTATCTTTAAAGAGCCTTTAAAAATTATTGAAAAGAAAGAGCAAAAATATATTCAAATAATATCCAAATTAGAAACATTGTCACCTCTATCTACAATAAAAAGAGGATACAGTATATTAAGAAAAGATGACAAAGTAATAACAAAAATAAAAGATTTAAATAAAAAAGATCAAGTAGAAATAGAATTATCAGATGGAAAAGTAAATTTAGAAGTATTATAGTTAGGAGGAAATAATTATGGCAGAGAACAAAGAAAAAAGTTTTGAAGAAAATTTAGAAAATTTAGAAGAAATAGTAAAAAAATTAGAAAATGGTGATATACCACTAGATGATGCAATAAAAGAATTTAATAAAGCAACTATTCTTGCAAAAACTTGTGATGAAAAATTAAAACATGCAGAAGAAGCATTAACTAAAATAGTTAATCCAGATAATTCATTAGATAATTTTGAACTTAAAGACTAATAAGTCTTTTTTTGTTTAAATGATTAAATTATTAACATAATAATAATAATAATATAATTATAAATAAAATTGCCAAAAATAGGAAATTTATTAAAAGTGTTATTATATAATAAAATTAAATAATTGGAAATTTTTTTATGATATAAATTTTTTTAATAAGAAAAAAATATTAATGTAGGAAGTTTTTAATGAGGTGATTTTTATGAAAATTAAAAACAAACTACTAAATTATATTGTTCTTCTTCTTTTTATTATACCACTAAATGTATTTGCTTATTCATCATATATAATACCTGGTGGGGAAACTATTGGAATAGAAGTTAATTCGAAAGGAGTATTAGTAGTTGGATTTTATAAAGTAAATAACTCCTATATTGGACGTGAAGCTGGTTTTCTAGTAGGAGATAAAATAACAAAAATTGATAATAAAGAAATAAATGGAATAAATGATCTATTAGAAACTATAAATAAAACTGAAACTAATACAGTAGATGTAACTATTATAAGAAATAATAATACTAAAAATATAAAATTAGATTTACAAAAAGATACTGATAATATTTTAAAAACTGGATTATATGTAAAAGATGAAATAACCGGTATTGGGACATTATCTTATATTGACCCAGAAACAAAAGTATTTGGTGCCCTAGGACATGAAATAATGGAAAAAACAACGGCAAAAAAATTTGAAATTTCAGATGGTATAATATTTGGAGCTGATGTAATAAGTATAGAAAAAAGTGATAATGGCTCTGCAGGTGAAAAAAATGCTAGATATGATAAAACTGAGGTGTTAGGAACCATAAACGGAAATGAAATATCTGGAGTATTTGGATCATATACTAGTAGTGTTGATGAAACAAAAAAACTTGCAGTAGGAGAAGCTAAAGATATTAAAACTGGTAATGCAATCATGAGAACTGTTATAAAAGATAATAAAGTAGAAGACTTCACTATAAATATTTTAAAGATCAATGATTCAAGTGATACTAAAAATATACTGTTTGAAGTAACTGACGAAAGACTTTTAAAGGAAACCGGAGGAATAGTTCAAGGAATGAGTGGTTCCCCAATTATCCAAGATAATAAAATAATAGGTGCCGTTACTCATGTTATTGTAAATGAACCTACTAAAGGATATGGTATCTTTATAACTACAATGTTAAAAGAAGGAGATAATTAGGAAGATAATTCTTCCTTTTTTGTATAAAATATTAATAAAATATAATACTAATTAATGGTGATTATATGAATATTGATTATGTAGAAGCTTTTGAAATTATTCCTAGAAGTATAACTTCATTAGTAGTATTATTTTTTATTACAAAATTAATGGGTAAAAAACAAGTATCAGAACTTAGTTTATTTGATTATGTTATTGGTATTTCTATTGGTAATTTTACTGCTGAAATGGTTATGAATTTTGATTATCAATATATAAATGGTATTGTTGCTATAGTATCATTTGGATTAGTATCATATTTAGTATCTGTTATAACCCTAAAAAGCATCAAATTAAGACGTTTTATAATAGGTGTACCTACAGTTATAATAGAAGATGGTAAAATAAACTTAGAAGCCTTAAAAAGCACTAAATTAGATATAAATGATTTATTAGAAGAATGTAGAAGTATGGGATACTTTGATATAACACAAATAAGTTATGCCATATTAGAAGTAAATGGAAAAATATCAGTTTTACCTAAAAGTGATTATCAAGTTCCTAATTTAACAGATTTAAAAATAAAAAAAGAAAAAGCCTATTTATCAATAAATGTTATAATAGATGGTAAAGTTATGGAAGAGAATTTAAGTAATACAAATAAAGATATTACTTGGTTAAAACAGGAATTAAAAAAACAAGGATATACTAATTTTAATAATATTTTACTAGCAACAATAACTAATGGTAATTTAGCAGTATTTAAAAAAAATCATGAAGAACCTAAAAAAGTATTAGAATAATTGTATTTTTATATTTTTCATAGTATAATATATAACCATAACAAATGGAGTTGATTATATGAAAGTATGGACAACATTAAAAATAAAAGATCAAAATAAATTAATAAATAAAATAGCTATTTCTTTAACTAATTATATATATAAAAATAGTCCTATAAATGATATAGTAAATAAATATAAAATAAGTGATGAAGATAAAAAAGAATTAGATAAATACACACAAAATAGAATAGCTGGTCTACTTATGTTATATGGTTCTAAAAATACATCTAGAATAAATGACATTGTAAATAAATATTTAACTAATACTGATATAGATATATCTCCTGAATTAGAAGGTTATATAGAAAAATAAAAAGAACTTAATAGTTCTTTTTTAAATATAAATTAATACACTTAGAAATGTTAATACCATAACTAATGCTAATATAATTGAAACTATCTTGATAACTTTATTATTCAAAATATTCACCTCACATTAATTATAAATTATTTGTAGAAAAAAGTAAATTACAATTTATTCTAAAAATACTTATTAAATAATATTATTTGATAGGTGAGGTTATGAAAAAGAAAATAATAAGAAATAAAAAACTATTTAAATTAATTATTTTAGTACTTATCTCTATTATATTAGGAATATTTTATATAGCAATAATTTCTAAATCAAATAGATTAATGATTAAAGAAAATTTAGAACTATATTTTTCTAGTTTAAATAAATTAGATTATACTAAAGCTATAATTAATTCACTAACTACAAATTTATTATATAGTATAGGAATTTGGTTATTAGGCATATCTATAATTGGAGTACCTATAATTATATTATTATTGTTATTTAAAAGTTTCATATTAGGATTTACTATTAGTAGTATTATATATTTTTATAAATTTAAGGGTATTATAATTGCACTAATATATATAATACCTTTAATTATAAATTTATTTTTAGTATTTTTTTTAAGTTATTATAGTTTAATATTTTCATTTAATTTAAATAGATTGCTATTTTTAAAAAAAGATATAAATTTTAGAAATATAATGAGAAGATATATAAAAATATTAATATTTGTTATAATATTTACAATAGTTAGTAGTGGTATTGAAGTATATGTTGTACCTAATATATTAAAGTTTTTACAAATATAAATAAATATTGTATAATATCTCCAGGTGGTATTAATGAAAAAAGTAATAATTGGTATATCTGGAGGTGTAGATTCATCCGTTGCAGCACTTCTTTTAAAAAAACAAGGCTATTTAGTAGAAGGACTATTTATGAGAAATTGGGATTCATCATTAAATAATGATATTCTAGGTAATCCAAATATAAATAATGTAGATATTTGTCCTCAAGAACAAGACTATAATGACGCAATTGAAGTATGCAAAAAACTAGATATTAAGCTTCATAGAATAGATTTTGTAAAAGAATATTGGGACTACGTATTTAAATATTTTTTAGATGAATTAAAGAAGGGGAGAACTCCTAATCCAGATATAATGTGCAATAAGTATATAAAATTTGATTTTTTCGTACAGGAAGCAAAAAAATTAGGTGCTGATTATATAGCAACAGGTCATTATGCTAAAATTGAAGATGGCTATTTGAAAAAGAGTTTTGATACTAATAAAGATCAGACATATTTTTTATCACAATTATCAAAAGAACAATTAGAAAATGTATTATTTCCATTAGGAGATATTGATAAAAAAGAGGTTAGAGAAATTGCCAAAAAAGAAGGATTAATTACTGCAAATAAAAAAGATTCTACAGGAATATGTTTTATTGGAGAAAGAAACTTTAAAAAATTTTTAGAAAATTATTTACCGGCAAAAGTAGGAGATGTAGTAGATATTGATACAAATAAAGTTATAGGTAAACATAATGGTTTAATGTATTATACGATAGGTCAAAGAAAAGGTCTAGATATTGGTGGTAATAAAGAAAAAATGTTTGTTGTAGGTAAAAATCTAGATAAGAATATTTTATATGTTGCTTTTGGTGATAATGATTATTTATATTCAACTAGTTGTATTGTAGATACTTTGAATTTCAATTGTAACTTACGACCAACTAAATGCCAAGCAAAATTTAGATATAGACAAGATGATATAGACGTTGAAATAGAATATTTAAATGATAAAGAAATATTAGTAAAATATAATAATGTTAAAGCCGTAACTCCTGGACAAGCATGTGTTTTATATGATAAAAATATCTGCATTGGCGGAGGTATAATAAAAGAAGTTAGAAAAAATAATAAAAAACTTTGGTATCTATTGTAAATAAAAAAATGTAAAGTATTTTACATCTTTTTTCTTGACACTATTGACAAAAAAATGTACAATTATATTGAAGGTGATAAGATGAAAGACTTAAATAAATTATTAACTGAACTAGGAATTAGTAAAGTAAGATTATCAAAATACTTAGGTGTTTCAAGACAAATGCTATATAATTACCTAGCTCTAAATTCATTAGCAGATTGGCCTAAAGAAAAATCTGTAAAATTATTAAGTTTACTAAATGTAACTAATGAAGAAGAAATAGAAAAAATAGAAGTAACTGGTGAATATATTATAGAGGTAGAATCAAAATTAAATGAAGGTGTAAAAGATTCTGCTAATAGAGAAATATTAACTGATTTAAAGGGATTTAATAAAAAAGAACAAGAATTATTATCTGATATAATTAACTTATTAAAAGAAAAATTAGCTGATGATAAAACTAAAAATACTTATAATTCTTATAGCTACTTATATCATTTTTTACAAGCTATGGAAACAACTCCAGAAATAAGTTATATATTAGCATATATGTCTAAATCATTAGGTTTTACTGATGCAATGGAATTTTTGTTTAATAAAGAACAACAATTTATTTTTGAAAGTATAATCTTTAGTGCCATGACATTATATAACAATGGTGGAGCATCAAAAAGTAAAATATCAGAAACACATAAGAGATTTGTTGAAGATATTGAACATAAAAATGAAGAAAAACTTAGTAGAACTCAGGAATTAAACACTGCTAAAGTTCAAGCCCTTAAAGAATTAGGTTATACAGAAATAAATGAAAGTAATGCAAAAGAAGTATTAGAAAAAATAGCAGAAATACAATCTCGAAAAGTATAGAAAGAAAAATTTACTTTTTCTTTTTTTTGTATTATAATATTTACAACTTAGGGGGATTAAATATATTATGAATTCTACAGATATAATTAAAAAAGCAAGAAAAAGGAAGAATATAAATAATATAATTAGAGAACAATTAAAAGAATCAAAAAAATATATAGAGCTTGAAGAAAATTATAAAAAATATGTCATTCATCTTGCTAATTTTTTCAAAAAAATAGGAATAACTAATGGGGTAGAGGTAGCTGTATTTTATAATAGACTTTTAAAATCAGGAATTTTATCATATAATAAAATAACAAATTACGAAGAATTACAAAAATTAAATAAGCCTAAATACAGATTATATGATAAATATGAAATATTAGATACTTTAGGTTCTAGGGTAGCTACAGGAAAATCTTTATATAGACATAATACAGCTCTATTAACTGATTTACAAAATGAATTAGGTAATCCAAGTATAAATATGCCTGTCCAAATTAAAAATAAATATAGTAAAAATAAGAAATTAAATCATATAATAACAACAACAAAAGATAAAGAAACATCAACAATATTTAGTAGTTGTCCTTCATTTGGTATAATATCAGAACTAAAATATAATATAGATTCATTTATTCATATTCCAAAATATAATATCAATAGAAAAAGAAATCAAGTTTTTGTTAGTCCTATAATATATCCAACTATACCTAATTGTAGTCATAATATAGACCTACAAAAAGAATTAGATATAGCTATTTCCTCTTATTCAAAAAATAATATAGTAGATCCTGAAATATTTTATTTATCAGCTATTAAAGTAAAAAATGAAGTATTAAAATCATTTGATATAAGTGAAAACGAAATAGAATATTTTTATAATAATTCAAAAGATGAATTAACTAATATATTTACATTAGTTAATAAATGTTATTCTAAGGAGATAACAAAAAGCGGAAAAATATTAAATTATAGAATTTGGTGAGCTTCCTATAATTGATATTATGTTAACTTCCTATTTAATTAAATATTACATTATAATAATAATATATAATTATATATTTAAAATAATTAATATATTGCTATATTACTATTAATATATATAAACTTTTTTCTTTATTATCAATTAAATTATATAACTTAAATTTAAATTTATATTTAATAATTAATATTTATTATATTATTATTTAATTCATTACATATAACTGATTTATACTATTTTATATAGTATTTTATTTTTATTAAATTCTATTTTAGTACTCTATATTTACTTCTTTTGAATTAATTAAGAAGAGGGGGTATTAATTAAATAAAGTAGATTGATTTTAAAGCATCGAAAATATTTTAGACATATAATTTATCCATCTCGATTTAAAATATTTAATGTATAAAATTAAAAAATATTATCATAATATAAATGGAGGTTATAAAATATATGGCTAAAAAGCAAAAAATTAAATGTGATGTAGAAAGTTGTAAACATCAAAATACTGATGAAGAAGTATGTGAATTAAATGAAATAAAAGTATCATGCAATTGCAACAATGATGAATGTGAATCTAATGATGAAACGATATGTGAAAGTTTTGAAAGCGTAGAAAATGATATTGATAGTGATGATATTGGTTTAGAAATAGAAACTAATGAAGATGAAGAAGAATATTCTGAAGAAGAGGCTGAAACAGAATAAAAATAGGGGACTTATCCCCTATTTTTATTTATTTATTTTCCTATACTAATTTATCTAATACGCTTTCCCCTATTTCTGGTTTATCTAAATTAAAATTAGCTGCAATAGTAGCACCAATATCTGCTAAAGTATTAAAAACAGGTAATCTTTTTGGTTCAGTAAAGCTTCTACTATAAAATATAACTGGTACATTTTCTCTTGTATGATCACAACCATCAAATGTAGGATCATTACCATGATCTGCCGTTATTATAAGTAAATCATCAAGTTCTAATTTATTTAATATCATAGGTATTTCAACATCTAATTCTTCTAATGCTTTTGCATAACCCATAGCATCTCTAGCATGACCATATAAACTATCAAAGTCAGCTAAGTTTGTCATACAAAGTCCTGTAAAGTTCTTATCCATTATATCAGTTAGTTTATTTAAAGCTTCCATATTACTAGATGCTTTTATGCTCTTATTTATACCTGTACAATCAAATATATCATTCATTTTTCCTAAAGCAATGACATTATATTTATTTTCTACTAATGAATCTAAAATAGTCTTTTTAGGAGGTTTTATAGCATAATCTTTTCTTCCACTATTTGAAAATTTATAATTGCCACTAATACCAATAAAAGGTCTAGCAATAACTCTCCCTACTCTCCAATCACTTCTTAAAGTAATTGCTCTAATTCTTTCACAATATTGATATAACGTAGAAACAGGTATAATATCTTCATGAGCAGCTACTTGTAAATCAGAATCAGCTGAGGTATAAATTATCAATGAGCCATAGTTTAATTGTCTATCACCTAAGTCTTTTATAACTTGATCATTATTACAACATATATTTCCAATTACACGTCTTCCTGTTACTTGTTCAATTTCATCCAAAAGTTTAGCAGGAAAACCATTATTAAAAGTCTTAAATTCTATATTATTAGTAATTCCAACCATTTCATAATGCCCATTTAAGGTATCCTTACCTGCATTATTCGGTTTAGCTATTGTATAATATGCTTCTACATTTTCATTTTCATTCATATTTAATGTATCTAAAAAACCAATTTTTTTCAAATTTGGAATAAATAAATCACATGATTCTTTTATATGACCTAAGGTATTTGAACCTACATCTCCATATTTAATAGCATCATCAGCTTCCCCTACTCCTAATGAATCTAAAACCATTAAAAATATTCTTTTAAATTTCATAATATTATTCTCCTTTATGTTCTCTAGGGTGATATTTTAAATAATCATTTTTTACTTTTTCATCACTTACATGTGTATATATTTTAGTTGTTGCAATATCAGAATGTCCAAGTAACTCTTGTATACTTCTAAGATCAGCACCATTATTAAGTAAATGAGTAGCAAAAGAATGTCTCAAGGTATGTGGATGAATATCTGGATTTAAACCTTGCTTTTCTAATATTAATTTCAAATTTTTAAAAAAACCTTGTCTAGTCATTCTCTTACCATGATTATTTAAAAATAATGCATCAGTCGAAATATTTTTAAGCATAGAATTTCTTCTATTCAGATACTCTTTCAAATAATAAATACTATAATCACCTATAGGAACAATTCTCTCTTTAGAGCCTTTACCTGTAATTCTAATAACACAATTTGTAAAATCTATACTACCTACATCTAAACTAATAAGTTCAGATACACGTAAACCAGCTCCATACATCAATTCTATCATAGCTTTATTACGATAGTCAAATGCGTTATCAAGTTTAATATCAAGTAATTTATTCATATCATCAATACTTATAGCCTTAGGTATTTTTTTTCTAAGTTTAGGTCTAGATATAGATTCTGCAACATTACTACTTACTACATTATTTTTAAATAAGTAAGCATGAAAATTTTTAATTACAGTTAAATTATGTGCAATAGTTGAAGTATTATCAGCCAGATTATTTCTATATTTTAAAAATTTCTCTATATTATCAGTACTTATATCATTAACGCTATTAATTTTATTATCTTGCAAATAGCTTTTATATACTTTTAAATCATAGTAATAGGATTCCTTTGTTTTGTCAGAAAGTCCCTTTTCGAATATACAATAATTAATAAAATCATCTATAGCATCATTAATATTCATATTATTCACCTATATATATTTTAACACAATTTAATAAAAAGAGTTATTTTTTATTTTTAACTTATTGCATGTTAAAAATAGCTAACAATAAAATTATATAAGCACCACAAAATTTTAAAATGATAAATTAATAATTATGATATAATATTTATAGGTGATTAATATGAATAAACCTCTTGCTTTAAAGTTAGCTCCAACCTCAATTAAAGATGTGATTGGACAAAAACATTTAATAGGCAAAGATAAAATTATAACTAATTTGGTAAAAAATAAAAAAATATTTTCTATGATTTTATATGGTCCTCCAGGTGTTGGTAAAACATCTATTGCTAATGCTTTAGTTAATGATTTAGATGTTAAATATAGATTTTTAAATGCTACTATAAATAATAAAAAAGATTTTGATATTGTAGTTGAAGAAGCTAAAATGTATGATGGCTTAATTTTAATAATAGATGAAATACACAGAATGAACAAAGATAAGCAAGATTTATTGTTACCACAACTAGAAAGTGGTTTAATAACTTTAATAGGTATGACAACAGCTAATCCATATCATTCAATTAATCCTGCCATAAGAAGTCGATGTCAATTATTTGAACTACAAGAATTAGATGAAGAAGATATTATAAAAGGTTTAAAGAAGGCTATAAAATATCCTGAATTAGATGGTATTAAAATAGATAATAAAGCTATTAAATTAATTGCTAAATTATCAGGCAATGATTTAAGATATGCTTATAATCTATTAGAAATTTCATTCTACTCTACTAGTAATAAAATAGTAGATGAAGAAATTATTAGAAAAATAAATAATAAACCTGTATTTTTTTCAGATAAAAATGGTGATGGACATTATGATGTATTATCTGGATTTCAAAAATCAATTCGTGGAAGTGATGTTGATGCTTCCCTTCACTATCTAGCAAGGCTTATAGAAGAAGGTGACCTAGATTCAATATATAGAAGAATGAGTGTTATAGCCTATGAAGATATAGGCCTAGCTAATCCTGGAATTGGACCTAAAGTAGATGCTGCTATTAATGCTGCAGAACGTGTAGGCCTACCAGAAGCTAGAATTCCACTAGGTACTATTGTTACTGAAATGGCTTTATCTCCAAAAAGTAATACTGCTCATATTGCCTTAGATGAAGCATTAAAAGATATAGAAGAAGGTTCTGTTGGAACTATACCAAAACATTTAAAAACCAATTCAGAAGAATATAAATATCCTCATAATTATAAAGGAAGTTATGTAGTCCAACAATATTTACCAGATAAGTTAAAAAATAAAAAATATTATCATCCTAAAGATATAGGATATGAAAAACAGCTAAAAGAAATTTATGAAAAATTAGAAAAACTAAAAGAACAACTATAATAATTGTTCTTTTTTATTTTTTATATACTTTAATTAGACTAGTATTTATTTCAGTTTTATTTATATATGCTTCAATACTATCGATAATCCAATCATAATTTCTTAATTCATCTTTCATATTTAACATTTCTTCATAACTAAACCATTTAACATCTAATATTTCATTTTTATCATATGAAATATTTTCTTCTAAAAGTTTAGTTTTAAATATTATACTTATAAATGTATTATCTTCTAAAACCTTATTACTAATACTTAATATACCCGTTAATTCCACTTTACATCCAGTCTCTTCAAATATTTCTCTTTTAGCACCTTCAAAAATTGTTTCATTAAAGTCTAGATGACCAGCAGGTATATTCCACTTACCATAAACTTTTTCTTGTGCTTCTTGTACAAGTAAAAACTTTCCATCTTTTTCAATAATTCCACCTGTAATTATCACTATAAAACCTCCTTAATCACAAATTAATAATAAGCATATCTATTGCAATATCAGGTAATATTTTACCACTTTTTACTTTATAATCTATATCAGCTAGTTTCTTTATAAAATCATATATTTCAGAATAAGTATAATTATAAATATATTCTTTTATCTTTTTTACTTGATAAAGTGATTTTAAATTTAAGGTATCTGCAATCTCTTGATTACTTAATTTTTCTTCATCTAATAGTTTTATTTGATATACTAATTTAATTTGAGATGCCATTAAGCCTATAATAGAATTCATATCAATATTATATTCACTTAATTCTTTATAAGTAATAAAAGCCCTATGTTTATCTTTTAGTATAATATACTTAATAAACGAAAATAATATTTCATTAGAGTCCCCTAACTTTTTTATAACATAATTATTAATATCATCTTTAGTTATTTCTTTTTCTTCACATTTATAAATCATTAATTTATTGCATTCACTATTAAGTCTAGTTATATCATTCTTACATAAATTAACTAATAAGTTTATATTAGAATTATCAATTTTATAGCCAGTAAGTAAATCTTTTACATATTTAAAAGGATCTATTTCAATATTAATAATTTCTATATTAGTATTTTTCTTTAATGATTTAATTATATTTAATCTATTATCTATTTTCTTAGTAGCTAATATAAGTAAGTTATCTTTATTATAATTATCAATGTATTTAAGTAAGTGATTTAATCTATTTTCATTATTATCACTAAAACAATTTTTTATAATTATTACTTTCTTATCACTTAAGAAACTATAAGTATCCAAATCTTCTAAAGCATTCTCAAGACTAACTTCTTCTATATCATATACACTTTTATAGGCATTAGAAAATGAATTTTTATTAATAAGTTCTTCTATTTTATTTTCTAATAATGTAGTATCTTCTGTTTCTAATAAATAATTATTTTTCATTTTTTATTTCTTTCTCTACATAGCTATAAATTTCTTTTAATTTAGATATATCACTACCTCCACCTGATGCAAATGTAGGACTTCCTCCTCCATTACCTCCTGCAGCAGTAGATACTTCTTTAATAATAAATCCTGCATTAACAGATGTTGTACTTCTAGCAATGAAATTAATACTATTTTTATTCTTTATATTTGCAAAGAAAACAAATCCTTCACCCATATAATTTACTAGATTATCTGCTATAGCTTTTAAATGAGATACCTCCATTGATGTAGTTTCCATAATAAGAGCTTTAATACCATCATAATCCTGTATTTTTTCTTTATAATAATCTAAATTATTTAATACTTTTTCTAACTTTAATTCATTATATTTCTTTTCAAAAGCTTTTACTTCGTCTTTTACATATGAAAGTTCATTTTTATTAAATATAATATCTTTATAAGAAACTGGTTTTGAATTATCTATATTAACATCAAAATCAATAATAATACCTTCACGATTTGCTTGAGACATCATTTCTTTAACTTTCATTAGTAATTTCATCATTTCATCATTATAAGGTTTTATAACTTCAAATAACATTTGATTTATTTTACTACCCGTAGTAGCTTCTATTCTATAAACATTACTACCTTTTGATTCAATATTATAAATTGCAAACTTATGAATATCAGAAGTATTATTAGCATGAGTTCCACCACATAGTTCAATAGATTTACCAATTTTTACAACACGAACCATATCACCATACTTTTCACTAAATAATGCCATTGCACCTAATTCACGTGCCTTATCAATTGGCATTACCTCTGTAGATACAATAATTTTTTTGCTAATATAATCATTTACAAAATCTTCTACTTTTATAATTTCATCATCAGTAATTTTTCCTGGATAAGTAAAATCAAATCTAAGACGCTCATCATCTACATAACTTCCTGCCTGTCTAATATCTTTAGAAATGATAGTTTGAAGAGCTAATTGAAGAATATGTACACTAGAGTGGTTTGCTTCTATTAAACGACGTCTATCTTTATCAACTACTATTTCACAATCATCATTTAAATGTAACTCGCCATCAAGTAACTTAATTTTATGAATATGTTGACCATTAGGTCCTTTAAATACATCAACTACTCTTGCTTTAAAATTTTTACCAATAATCATACCGGTATCACTAACTTGTCCTCCACTTTCTGCATAAAAACAAGTTCTTTTTAACGCAATATAGCCATCATGTGTTAATTTTTTTTCTAAACTATCTTTAGAAAAAATAGCTAAAACATTACTTTTTATTCTATATACACCATATACAAATATAGAATCCTTTTTAAAATCTAATAAAACTTTCTTTTGACTAGCCATAGAAGCTTTTGTTTGTACATTTTTCTTAGCTAATTCCTTTTGCTTATTCATTAACCTATCAAATTCTTCTTTATCAGTTTTATAACCAGCATCTTGCAAGCACTCAAGGGTTAATTCAAAAGGAAAACCATAAGTATCATATAATCTAAATGCTTCTTCACCACTAATAATACCATTAGTTGAATTATTCATTGCTTCCCTTAATCTTTTTTCTCCTGCATCAAGTGTCTTTAAAAATAATTCTTCTTCTTCTAATATAATTGTTTCAACAATAGGTCTTTTTTCTCTAAGAATTGGATATGCATTTTCCATAATATCTACTACATCAGATACTAATTTATACATAAATGGTCCTTTAATTCCTAAATATTTTCCCATTCTAACACTTCTACGAAGTAACTTTCTTAAAACATAACCTCTACCAACATTTTCAAAACTACCTCCATCAGATAATGCAAAAACAATAGATCTTATATGGTCAGCAATTATTTTAAATTCTTTTTGAGATTGATATAAAAATCCAGTTAATTCTTCTATATGCTTAAGTATTGGTTTAAATAAATCTGTATCAAAATTACTATCTACATCTTGAAAAATTGAACACCATCTTTCAAGTCCAGCACCAGTATCAATATTTTTATGAGGAAGTTCTTTATATTTAGAACGATCTACATTAGGTTTAGAATTAAATTGACTAAATACAATATTCCATATTTCTATAAAACGCTCCTGTTCTTCATCGTTTTTAAATTTTTCTAGGGCTGTACCATCAGGATCATATTTTTGACCACGATCAAAGAAAATTTCAGAATCAGGGCCACAAGGTCCTTCACCAATCTCCCAAAAATTACCTTCAAGTTTTATAATGTGATCTTCTAAAATTCCAACTTCTAACCATTTGTTATAAGAATCATTATCATCAGGATATACTGTAACATAAAGTAAATTATTAGGAATATCAAACCATTCATTAGATGTTAATAACTCATATGCATATTCAATTGCTTCTTCTTTAAAATAATCACCAATTGAAAAGTTTCCCATCATTTCAAAAAAAGTTTGATGACGCTTAGTTATACCAACATTTTCTATATCAGTAGTACGAATACATTTTTGAATACTAGTAATTCTTTTACTTTCAGGAACAATAGTACCATCAAAATATTTTTTCATAGTAGCAACACCTGCATCAATCCATAACAAACTATCATCATTAATAGGAATTAATGATGCAGATTCATATATTTTATGACCTTTACTTTCAAAAAAGTCAAGCCACATATTTCTTATTTCATTACTAGTTAACTTTTTCATTTTAATTCCTCCTCTACTAGTTTCATAGCTTCCTCTTCTAAAGATTTTAAATCTATATTTATAATTTTATAATCATAATTATCATAATCATCAAGTGCTGTTTCAGTAATATGTTTTTGTTCTTTACTAGATAATTCACTTATTAATTCTGGTCGTTTTATATTTATTTTTTTAGTATCCGGATAAACTTTCTTTATAGAATCAAATTCAAGTGGTAATCTAACATCTGATATTATTGCTATATCAAAAAAATTATCTAAAACTTCTATATCTTGCAATAGTCTATCAATAAAGAAATTAGGCTTATTCATTTTTATTCTAATTATATCAGTACCTAAATGTTGAAGTAATGTCCTAGGTTTTGTTTCATCATTACCATCCCAGTCAAAATAATCTATAGCAAAATGTTTTATATAATTACCTATATGCATAATACATGTTTTTTTACCGTTTTTTTCAAAATATTTTTTCATAAAGTTTGCTAAAGTATCTTTACCATTTCTAGCTTTTCCACCAATCATATAAATTTTCATCTTAATCTCCTCTTTCTATAACAAATAAAAGACCAAAAATTAGGAGGACATAACGCCCGGTACCATCCTAAAATTGGTCTTAATTAGATAACGGTTTCCCATTTAAACTCAAGAGTAGCTTTTCATAGATTATATATGTTAATTTTCACCAAACATTAACTCTCTAAAATATATAGAACTATTACTTTTCTCCTTCAACGTCTAATTCAGTTTTTATTTTTTTAACTAATTCTAGCTTTTCATCAATAAATGTAATAATTACTTTAAATGTTGCAATTACAGGTGTTGCTACAATCATACCTATAATACCAAAAAAATGTTCAAAAATCAATAGTCCAATCATTATTGTTACAGGATGCAATTTCATTGTATGTCCCATAATTAAAGGCTGATAAAAATTATTTTCTAAAAGTTGAACTATAACAATTGCAACTATACAAAATATACCTGTAAGCGGTGACATTGTAAAACCAACTAATACAGCCGGTACTGCTCCTATATATGGACCAAAATATGGAATAATATCAGTTAAAGCACAGAATAATGCAAATACAAGTGGAGCTTCTAATCCAACTATACTAAGACATATACTTTGACTAATAAATACTAAAAGCATTACTAATAATACACCACTGACATAACCCCTTAGAGAGTGATTAACACGTCCCATTAATTCAGTTGCATTTTCTTTCCATGAATTAGGTAATAATTTTATAAAATGTTCATTAAGTTTATCAAAATCATAAAGCATGTAAAATCCTATCATAACTCCTAATATTACAAGCATACCACCACTAACTAAAGATTTAGCAATATTAACTAAAATATTAGGTAAACTAGTAGTTAAATTAGTTCCAATTGTTTCTATATTAGCAAAAATTTGAGTTTTAATTCCTGACAAATCTACATCATGATTATTACTAAAGCCATTAACTATGTTTGAAATAACACCTTTAGTATCAGTAAGTATTCCTGGTATTGCACTAACAAAGTCCTTTATTTGATCAATAAAAGATGGCAATATAATTACAAATAATAATGTAAGAGTTCCTAAAAATATTAAATAAACCAATATACAAGCTAATATTCTTGGAATCTTTTTCTTAGTAAGAAATTTAACTATTGGATCAAATAACCAAGCTATTACAAGTCCAATAAATACAGGTGAAATAACAACTAGTAGTTCTTTAAAAATCACAAATAAATTTAATGTTTTAATTATACTAAGTATTAATAATATTAAAGCAATAACTGCTAAAGCATAACCTATATGAAGAATTTTTCTTCCAACATATACAATATCATTAACTCCATCTATATCAATAGTTTTATTTTTAATTTTTTTAAACATAGCCTTCACCTATTTATATTATATCATAATTATATGCAATGTAAATTATCTTTTATAATTTATATACATACTTTTTATATATATTAGATATTTACATAAAAATAAGTTATAATATATTTGGTGATACTATGTATGTTATTAATAATAACTATGAAAATGAATTAATTATTAAAAATTCACGTTTTATTACAATATTAATAAAAATAAAAACAAAGGAAGAAATAAATAACTATATAGATAATATAAAAGATAAATATCCTAAGGCAACACATTACTGCTATGGATATATTATTGATAATTATAAAAAAGCTAATGATGATGGAGAACCTAGTGGTACAGCAGGTATTCCTATTTTAAATATTTTGGAAAAAGAAAATATAACTAATATTTTAGCAGTAGTAGTAAGATATTTTGGAGGAATTAAATTAGGTGCGGGTGGTTTAATTAGAGCGTACTCAAAAAGCATAAGAGAAGCCTTAAAAAATACTAATTTAACAAGACTAATAAAAGGTAAAAAAATAAAAATAACTTTTAGTTATAATAATCAAAAAAATATAGATTATATTTTAAAAGATGAAGAAATAATTGATAAAAAATATAGTGATAATATAACTTATATAGTACTAGTAAAAGATGAGATTGTAGCTAAATTAAAAGAATATAATTATGAATTTATAGAAGAAATATATATAGAAAAAAAGAGTTAAACTCTTTTCAGGCTGTTGACAAAGTAAAATTTGTTAATAGTCTTTTTATTTTTGAAAAAATGTATTATAATTAAATTGCGA
>CANRQD010000012.1 GCA_947632685.1 uncultured Bacilli bacterium
ATACTAAGTTTAAAGCTAGTGTTTATGTTCTATCTAAAGAAGAAGGTGGAAGACATACTCCATTCTTCTCAAATTATCGTCCACAATTCTATTTCAGAACTACAGATGTAACTGGTGTTATCGAGTTACCTGCTGGTGTTGAAATGGTAATGCCTGGTGATAATGTTGATATGACTGTAGAATTAATTGCTCCAGTAGCACTTGAAAATGGTACACAATTCTCAATTCGTGAAGGTGGACATACAGTTGGTGCTGGTGTAGTTTCAGAAATTATCAAATAGTAAAAAGAATATATTTAAAGTTGCTAAGTAATTAGCAACTTTTTTAATGCCAAAACTTGACACCGGGGGGGGGTATTATATAATTATCTTATATAAAGGGTAAGATGATTAATAATGAAAAGTATTAACAAAAAAATAATCGTAACTTTATTAGTAATCATAGAGATAATGTTAATAAATGTAACATATAAATCATATAGTAATCGAATAATAGATGAAAAAGAAATAGAGAATAAAAGAATAGCTATAAAAGTAGATAATGGAAATAATGGATATGAAGATAGAGAAGAGTTTCCAGGAAGAGGATATGTTTTAAATACAGAATTAACAGAATGTTTAGATATAGAAGGAAATAAATTAAACAAATCGGATATAAAAAGTGATGGAGAAAGTGTAACTCTAACAGGAAAGTATACAAGTTACTGTACCTTATATTTTTATTTGATAGAAGATAGAGAATATAATTATACAGGAGATTATCAGGTATTTATAGCACCAAAGACAGGAGAATACAAAATAGAATTATGGGGTGCTAGTGGCGGTTCAACAGAAACTGGGGCGATAGGTGGAAATGGAGCATATACAAAAGGAATTATTAGTTTAAAAGAAAACGAAAAAATATATATTTTTGTTGGGGAAGAAGGCCATACGTATACTGCAAGAATACCTTATATTTTATCAGAAACGTTTAATGGTGGAGGTAGAGGACAGCAACATACGTATACAAATGCATCAAGTGGAGGAGGAGCAACAGATATAAGGCTAAACATTTCTGAAACAGGTAATTGGAATGACTTTAATAGTTTAAAATCTAGGATAATGGTCGCTGCCGGAGGCGGTGGTGGTCATTATTGGAGTAATGTTGGAAATGTAACAGGTGGTTATGGTGGCACATTAGTTGGTGGTGAAGGAATAATGCGATATATTTCTATAGAAAATGATAATAGAGTTTTAAATAATACCACTGGTGGAACTCAAACTAGTGGTGGTGAACCTAATGATAGAAAAGCAACAGGAGGATATGGTAAATTTGGAATTGGTGGAAATTCTGCATCTGCATCATCTGGAGGTGGAGGAGGCTACTATGGTGGAGGAGGTGGTATTGACCAAGGATATTCTCCTTCAGCTGGAGCAGGTGGATCATCATATATCTCAGGATATATAGGATGTATTGCTATCGATAATACATCAACAGAAAATAGTGTGTTTTCTAAAACAGGATGTGATGTAAATGCGCCAGATTTAGAATGTTCCAAACATTATAGTGGTAAATATTTTACTGATCCACAAATGATAGCAGGCAACTCACAAATGCCAACTCATAATGGAGAAGGTACAATGGAAGGTAATATAGGAAATGGTCATGCTAAGATTACTTTTGTTAAATAATGTTAGTAACTAATAAGTTATTAACATTTTTATATATTTAATATATTTTTTTTAAGATATTTATTATATAATATAGTCTTGTGAAAAAATGAGGGATAATTATGAGATGTATCACAAAAGAAATGATATATTATTATAAATTAAAACAATTAGGTTTTGATTTTATGGGATATTATATAACTAAACATAAATGTGAATTATCCTATCATCATTTTATAATTCCTAAATTTGAATGTCGCCTAAATAATTTAGGAGAAGGTTATTATATGTGGAATGGTGTTATCTTAAGACAAAAAACAGCTCATGAATATATTCACGTTATAGAAAAATATGATTTA
This sequence comes from uncultured Bacilli bacterium, assembly GCA_947632685.1. Taxonomy (GTDB): domain Bacteria; phylum Bacillota_I; class Bacilli_A; order RF39; family UBA660; genus UMGS995. The sequence continues at coordinate 2,009 of CANRQD010000012.1, forward strand.
GATCGTTATGATGCTATAACTAGTGAATTATTAGATCAAAAAATAAAAGGATATATTGATTTTGAAAATATTAAAATAATTAATGATATTTTACTTAGTTTTGAACGGGAATATATAGATAAAACTACTGTAGATGGTCATTATATTATTCAAGAAAGATATTTTAATAGAGTATTAAAGAAATAAATGATAAAATAAATGTGTGATATATATGAATATAAAAATAAGAAATGCAAGTGTAACTTTAGGAATAAATACTATTTTAGAAGAAGTTAATTTAGATATTAATGAAAAAGATAAAATAGCTATAGTAGGAAGAAATGGGGCTGGAAAGACTACTTTATTAAAAGCTTTAATTGATAATAGTATGTTTGACAGTGGTGTTGGTGAAGAAGAATTTAGTATAACTAAAATAGGTAGATGGTCCATTGGTTATTTAGAACAAATAGCGTTTTCTTCAGAAGAAGTAACATTAATTGATGAAATAAAAAAATCATTTAGTGATTTAATTAAATTAGAAAATAAACTAAATAATTTAGTTAAAGAAATGAATGAAAATAATGATGAAAAGATTATTTTAGAATATACTGAAGCTTTAGAAAATTATAAATTACAGGGAGGATATTCTTATCAAAAAGAATATGAAGTATTATTAAAACAATTTGGTTTTAGTGAAAGTGATAAATTAAAAAAAATAAAAGAATTTTCTGGGGGAGAAAAAACGAAAATTGCTTTTATAAAACTATTATTAAATAAACCTGATTTATTACTATTAGATGAACCTACTAATCATTTAGATATTCATACAATTGAATATTTAGAAAATTATTTAAAAAATTATTCTAAAACTTTAATAATTGTTTCTCATGATCGAATGTTTTTAGATAATATCGTTAATATAGTATATGAGATAGATTATGGTAAAACTTATAAGTATAAAGGAAATTATACTAATTATGAAAAAGAAAAAAAGTTAAGATATGAAAAAACATTAAAAGATTATGAATATCAACAAAAAGAAATAAAAAGATTACAAAGTATTTATGAAAGATTTAGAAATAAACCAACAAAAGCAAGTATGGCTTTAAGTAAACTTAAACAGATTGAAAGAATGGATATAATTGAAAGACCAAAAGAAACTGATTTAAGAACTTTTAGAACTAATTTAAATGAAATAAAACCAAGTGGAAAAGTAGTAATGAATATTAAAGATTTAACAATTGGTTATAATAAAGAATTAGCTACAATTAATTTAGAAGTTATAAGAGGAAAAAAGATAGGTATAATTGGTGAAAATGGTATTGGTAAATCAACTTTATTAAAAACTATATATGGCTTAATAAAACCAATTAAAGGAGAAATAGAATGGGGTATTAATTTAAAAATAGGTTATTTTGATCAAAATTTAGCTATGCAAGATAGTAATAATACAGTTATTGAAGAATTTCGAAATTTCTTACCTCAATTATCTTATGAACAAGCAAGAAGTGCTTTAGGATCATTTTTATTTAAAAATGATGATATAGATAAAAAGATAAATATTTTAAGTGGAGGAGAAAAAGTAAGATTACAATTATGTAAAATATTATATAATAAACCTAATTTATTATTATTAGATGAACCAACTAATCATATGGATATTATAGGTAAAGAACATTTAGAAGATATATTAAAAGAATATACAGGAACTTTAATATTTGTTTCACATGATCGTTATTTTGTTAAAAAAATAGCAGATGAACTCCTAGTATTTGAAAATAATAAAGTTTCTTATTATCGTTATGGTTATAGTGAATATGAAGAAAAAAGAAAACAAGAAATACCTATTCTTTCTTCAGATAAAGTTATTAAAGAAGAAAAAGTAAATAATTATAATATAAATAAAGAAATAAAAAATATTGAAAAAGAAATAACAAGTAAAGAAAATGAAATAAATAAATTAAAGCAAGAATTATATAATGAAGAAGTATATACTAATTATGAAAAAAGTAAAGAAATTAATAATTTATTAGAAGAAAAGCAAAAAGAATTAGATGATTTGAATAAAAAATGGGAAGAATTAATAAGTAAATGTTAGAAGGAATAACTATTACATATAAATAAAGAGAAGATGTAATTGTAGTTTTTTTATAAAATTAAATTAAAATTAAAATGTAAATTGAACAACAAACTTATTTATGTTAAACTATAAATAGATAATATGGAGGATAAAGATATGCAAGAAGTAGGAAAATATTTACCAATTGGTTCAGTAGTGTTACTTAATAATGGGAAAAAGAGATTAATGGTAACTGGATATGCCCAATTGGATTTAGAAACAAAAGATGTAATATATGATTATTGTGGTTGTATATATCCAGAAGGAATTATATCAACAAAACAAGTAATTTTATTTAATCATAAAGATATAAATAAAATATATTGTCTAGGATATAGTGATGAAGAACAAAAAAGTTATAATAAATTATTATTAGATAATTTATCAGATGATAAGAAAGCAGCGTTAATAGAACAAGCAAAAGAAAAATTTAATGAGAGTAGATAAAAATGAATTTTAAATTATTAACAAAAGAACAAATAGATAATATATATCCTAATCAATATAATATAGATATATTAAAATCTTATCGTTTAATGGATTTATCATTCAATACAACATATCTATATTATTATTCTTGTTATAAATATGTATTAGATAATTACTTAAATAAAATATTAAATTTAAAAGAACTAGATAATGAAATTGCTATCGAAAATAAAGATAATAAATTTAGTAATTTTTATAAAGAATTATCTAGTTTAAATTTAAATAATGTTTTTATTAGAAATAATATATTTTTAGATAGATTAACTAATGAAGAATTTCAAAATTATCAAAAGATATATGAAAGTAAAGATTTAAATAATTTAGAAAATTTTGTAATTAATACATATAAAAAACTTATTATTTTTAGTAGTAATATAGATAATCAAAAACAAGTTAATTATGAACCTTTAGATAGTTTTTTAGCATGCAATAACGCTCTTGTTATTGGTGTTTTAAGTGAAAAAAATGACGTAATAGATAATATAATATTAGAAAGAGAAAAAGAATATTCTAATATTTTAGGAATCCCTGTATCCATTCATATTTATCAAAATGATTCTCTAAAAGAGACATTTAATATTAAACAATTAGAAATATTTGAAAAGCCAAAATCAAATATAAAAAAATATCCAAAATTTTTACCATTAGGATCAATAGTAATTTTAAAAAAAGGAACACTTAAAATAATGATAGATGGATATTTACAAGTAGATGTAAATGATAAAAATAAAGTATATGACTATATAGGATGTATATATCCGTGTGGAAGTATAAGAAGTGATTTTAATATTTTATTTAATCATGAAGATATAGATGAGATTATTGCCATTGGATTAAGAGATAAAGAATTATTAGAATATACAAATAGTTTATTAAATAAATAGCAAAAAAGGAGGTAAAAAATGAGCGAGATAACATTAAATACAAAAACATTGAAAACATATATAGATAAGTTAAAAAGTTATGAAACTTATTATACAAATAAGAAAAGCTCATTTTCAACCACCGGATTTGGAAGTGGGGGAAATTTAGCAAGTTATTTACTAAAAATTCAAACAATATATAGTAATATAGGAAGTAATATAAAAGAAACAACTAAATTTTTAGAAGATTATATAAATGATGCCGAAAATTTAGAAAATCGTTTAATTGGTGATAGTGGCTTTATAAAAGAAACAAGAGTAAATAATATTGTTAGTAGATATCGAAATAGTTTAAAAAAATATGATATAGATAGTGAAGATTTATTTAAAATAATAAAGGTTGATAGTAAAGGAAATTCATTTAATGCAATAGGAGGAACAGTAAATAAAAAAACAACAGCAGAGAAAAAAGAAAAGAAATCTCAAGCAGCGATAAACTTTTTATCATTTGGTGAAGGAATATTAAATGCATTGGAGACTCTTGGAGATGGAGTATTAATGTTGGGAGTTGGAGCTTGCAATCTTTTAGAATTGTGTGGTATAGAAAAAGCAGGAGAACAAGCAGACAAATTAGCAGACATAGTAAAAGAAGATGAATCAAAAAGAATATATCAAGACGCAATTAAAGAAAATGATTTAGATAAATATGCAAATCCAGAAAGTATAGGAGCAAAGGTAGCATCTGGAGCAGGAACGATTATATTAGATGCCTTATTAATAATTGGAACCGGAGGTTTAGCAGGAGCAGCATTTGGAACAGGAACAGCGGCAGCGACTACAGCAACGGTAGTAGGAAGAGGAGCATTAGGATTTGCTGAAGCAATGGGTCAAGAAAGTGAATATGCTTTACAAAATGGAGCAAGTAGAAACCAAGCATTTGGAGTTGGTTTAACTGCAGGAACAATTGGAGCAATAACTAATGCAGCATCAGGAAAAATGGATGACTTAGCCAAAGTAAAAGGAATAGGAGTAGGAAAGATAATAAAATATTCCTTTGGAAGTGGAATGATAGGAGTAGGAGAAACCGTAGTAAATGAAGTAGTTCAAACAACAACCTATAAGAATGATGGAGAATTATCAATAAATGATTATATAGAAAATTTAAAGAGAAGTGCACCACAAATGGCAATATCATTTGGAAGTAATTTTGCAGGAACATTTGCAGGAGGAATGTTTGAATATAAAAAAAATCAAAAAGCACAAAAAACTTTTAACCTAGATGATACTTTGGAAATGCCAACAATAGATTTAGAAAAAAATTTATTTGAAAAAATTGAAACGTTTGATAAAAGATTAATTGGTAGTATTGGTAATGAAACAGAATTCCAAAAACTTATTGATGAATTGAAAGAATATACTGATGATAGTTTTACTGATAAAAATACTTTTCAATCAACACGTTGGTTTAAAAAGAATATAGTATATTCATTAAAAGAAGAAAACATGCTATCAAAGTTAAGCGATTATGAATTTAATCTATTAATAGAAGATAATGTTTTGTTTTATGAATTGTTAGATACTTCACGAATGGAAGATTTTGTAATTCATAATATAAGTAAAATGCCTGAAACAATTAATAAATTATTAAGTAAAGCTCCAAGTATAAATTCTTTAAATGATTTATTTAATAAAGAATCTATCAATCAATATTTTAATAGCATTTCTGATGATGAATTTTTAAATATAATTACTAGATTTGCTACAGATGAATGTGAACCACTATTTATTAATTGTAAAAATATAACCGATAGATTTTTGAAAATGGATATAACTTCTCAATTTAAATATATTAATCAAGAAAGAATAATAAATGCACTAAATACTAATCAAGAAAATGCTGCAACCTTTTTAAAATCTTTAATTGAAAAATATGAATTAAGTGAAATGTATAACGATTTAGATTTTTCAAAAAAACTTTATAATTCTATACCTTATAACCATTTAATTTCGGATTATAAAACAAAAATTTATGAAAGAATTTCTCAATTAAAGAAACAAACCCAAGATTTGTTACTTAAAAATTCTAAAGTGCCAATAAATTTAAATGATTATGAGAATTACGTTGATATATCTTATATTAAAGATGGCGTTGAAATTACTAAAACGTCAAGATGGTTTTCTAAGACAGATTTATTGTCTAATGTTCCAGAATTAACTCCTGATTGTGTGATAACTTCTATAAAAAATAATGAAGTAAAAAATACTCTTTTATTAAATAATTTAAATAAAGGATTAAATAAAATTGTTTTGGAAATTGATGGCAAACCTACAACATTAGTTAAAAAATTAACATTTGAATCATTAGACTTAAATATTTTTATTGACACTGATGGTATTAATCAAGTAAAAATATTATCTATAGATTCATTGCCATCATATAATTTTAATGCTAATCCAAATAAAATATATAGAATTACATATAATTCACAAGGGCAAAATGGTGTAAATTTTGTTTTAACTGATAAAAACGGGGTAGGAGATATCGATAAATTAATGACAAGCTATAATTTATATGATATAAGTGATGTTGTAGTTGAAGAAACTAATCAAAAAGAATTAAAATCATTAATAGATATTTCTAATAAATATAAAGAATCGGTAAATATCTTTAATACAACTAAATATGGTGGAGATCAAAGCGATGTTACTAGTTTAGTTGTAAATAAATTATCTAAAGTAGATATGAATGATATAGATACTAAAAAGGCAGATTTACTAATTGACATTGTAAAAAAACATTATCCTGAAGCTACTTCAACAGATATAAAAAATATTGTTGAAAAATATTCAAATAGTGGCTGTTGGTATATGGCTGTTAGTAATGACTTTGCAACTTTTATGGGAAGTCAAACAGATGCGAATAATAAATTTTTACAAAAATTTGGATATGATTTATATTTTGAACAAGATGATAAAAAATACTATAACTTAGAATCATTAGCTTTAGATTTCTTTTTAAATGTTAATGGTAATCAACCGATTTCAGAACTATTAAAACATGAAACATTAGGTGTAAGTATATCAAAAGCTTCACCATATTTAGAAAAATTCTTTAATAAACATAATATCGTTGTAAATTATAATTATTCCTTAGATGATAATATAGTTAGTGTTTTAAATAATAATCAGTATTTTCCGATAGTTAGTGCTTCAGGATTTGATTTAGAAGTATTAGCTAAATCAGATATTCCAAAAAATAGTTTAGATGGTGCTTTGAATAATTCTACTTTTGATGGTACAATATATAAAAACATCGGTGGTCACGCAATGGCTTTGACAGGAATTGATGAAGATGGAAATTTAATTGTCTCATCGTGGGGAGAAAAATGTAAATTCATTAAACCAATTTCCGAAAATATGGGTCGAGTTGCGTTAGAATTTGTTAAATTTAGTTTAGGAGGAGAATAATGGAATATAATTATGTACCAAATAGTTATGATAAAAATTTAATTAGTAAGAATGAATTTTTACAAGATAACTTTTTATTAATGCAAATAAAATATCGTCAAAGTATAGAAGAAGTATTAAAAAGTATAATTAATTTTAAAGAATTAGATGATTATTGCACTAAAGAAATAAAAGTACCAATTAATGATGATTGGGAAGATAATTTTTATCATAAATTCTCGACATTAAATAGCAAATATATATTTTTAAGAAATAATATTCACGTAGAAAAACTTAAGAATGAAGACATTGAAAAGATAAAAAGAGCAATTTTTAATGAAAATTTATTAGATAAAGAATTTGTTTTAAGAACATTAAAAGATGTCTTATATGAAGATGGAGATTATGTATTTTATGGAGTTGCTATGGATGAAAATCGAGTAGATTCCCAAAGTTTAGTATTTGAATTTTCATATGATGATTCGAAATGTAGTATAGAAGAAGGAATATTAATAAAGAAAATATGTGATAATATATTAAATAATATAAAAGAAAGAATAGAATCTAATTTAAATTGTCATGTAGAATTAATTATTAATAAAGGTTTTGCAAATATAAATAATATTAATAAAGGGCTATAATTTAAAGTCAAATTATAGTCTTTTTTTTTGAGTGTTTTAATGGTATAATTTTTTATAGTAGAGGGAGATAACTAAGATGTGTGATATGAAGGTTGAAAACAAAATTATTTTAGTTAATGATAATTATGAAAAATAAGATTTTAGTTATAATTTATGTGCCCTTATTAGATGAAGAATTTGATATTTATATTCCAGTGGTAAAAAAAGTTGGAACAGTAAAAAATCTAATAATAAAAATAATTGAAGAAGCAAGTGATGGAACTTTTGAAAATGATAATTGTAAAAAATTATATGATAAAGTTTCAGGAGAAATGATATCTGATAATCAATTTGTAAAAGATAGCATAATCAAAAATGGCTCTAAATTAATTTTGTATTAAGAGGTATATTATGCAAATTACAGTAATAAAAAAGAATAAACTAAATGTTTTTACATTACCAGAAAAAATAAGTGGCAGTTATTGGATAACTGATTTTGAAAATGGTAAAAAAATAAATTTAATTAATATTGAAGCAACTGAAAATGGTTGGAATATTATTAGTAATAATGAAGCTTTTATAGTTGATAATAATGATGTAATGGTACCATATACTATATTAAAAGATTATAATTTTTATTTATTAAAAAATAATTATAAAAATGAAAAATATTATATATATTGTTCACCAATACATGATAATACTTATAAAGAATTAGGAGCTCAAAATAAAATAACTGTAGGATATGATAAATCATGTGATATTTGTTATAGATTAAATGGGTTACCTAAAAAAGCATTTAATATTGAAAAAAAAGATAATTATTATTTTCTTAATGTATTAGAACAAAATACTAATGTATATGTTAATAAAGAAAAAGTAATTAATACTAAAAGAATTGAATATGGAGATATGATTTTTATATTTGGATTAAGAATTATATTAATGCGTAAAAATGGTATGGATTACTATTTAGTTAATAATCCTAATAATTTATTAGAGTTTAGTGCTTCATATGTTAATGTTGTTCCTGTCCAAAATGATTTTATTGAAGATAATAAAGAGTTAACTATTGATGCTAATTTTACAACTGTTGATTATTTTTATAGAGCACCTCATTTTTATAAAGCTTTAGAAACAATGATTGTTAATGTTGATGTTCCTCCTCAAAGAAAAGAAGATGATAAGACACCTGCAGCACTTACAATAGGACCAATGATAACAATGTCTATGACATCTGTTGTTATGTTAATAAACACATTAAATGAAATGAACTCAGGAACCAGTAATCCAAGAGCAACAACTAGTTCTTTAATTATGTGTTTAGCAATGTTAGCAAGTTCTTTATTGTGGCCAATACTTACTAAAATTTATCAAAAAATAAGTAATAAATTATATGAATTTAAAAGACAAAAATTATATAAAAAATATATTAATAAGAAAGAAAAAGAAATTAAAGAACAATTAGAAGTTCAAAGAAAATCTTTAATTGAAAATAATTTTAATGTTATTCAATGTCAAAAAGTAATATTAGAACGTACTAATGATTTATGGCAAAGAAGAATAACAGATTCTGATTTTTTAACATTACCTGTTGGATTTGGTAATATGCCTATGAAAATTCAAATAAATTATCCTGAAGAACATTTTACCTTAGAACAAGATAATTTATTAGATATTGCCCATACTTTAGGTAAAACAGATAGAATCTTAAATAATGTACCAATTACTTATTCCTTTTATGAAAATAAAGCAACGGGAGTAGTGGGAGATAGTATAGTAACTAAAGAATTAATCGATCGTTTAATGTTACAAATAATGGCTAATTATAGTTATGATGAAGTTAAAATTGTTACTTTTACTTCAACAGATAATGAAAAAGATTGGGATTATATTAAAACTTTACCTCATAGTTGGTCTAATGATAATACTTTAAGATTTTTTGGTTCTTCAAATGATGATTATCGGGAAATAATTTATAATCTTGAAAAGATATATCATGAAAGAAAAGAAAAATATCAAGAAAACGAAAGATGTATGCCTCATTATATAATTATTACGGATGCAATTAAATCTATTGAAAGTTTTGATTTTATTAAAGAAATAATGGCCAATAATAATAATTTAGGTTTTAGTATAATAATGTTAGTAGATAAAGTAACTGCTCTTCCTAATGAATGTAAAAGTTTTATTAGTGTTACAAGACAAGAATGTGCTATTTATAATAGTGTTATTAATAAAGCTGATCAAAAATTTCAAATTGATTATTCACCTATTTATGAAATATATAATTGTGCAAGAGAACTTTCTAATATACCAATAAATATTAAAAGTGAAGTTGAAAGTACTTTACCTGATACTTATAAATTTTTAGAAATGTATCAAGTTGGGAAAGTAGAGCAATTAAATTCACTGGAAAGATGGAAAAAGAGTAATCCAATTTTATCTTTACAAGCTCCAATCGGTATAGGTAAAAGTGGTGAAATAATTAATCTAGATTTACACGAAAAATATCATGGTCCACATGGCTTAATTGCAGGTACTACAGGAAGTGGTAAGTCGGAATTTATTATTACCTATATTTTATCTTTAGCAGTTAATTATCATCCTTATGAAGTTCAAATAATATTAATTGATTATAAAGGCGGAAGCTTAGCTGGAGCATTTACTGGTGATAGTTATCGTCTTCCTCATTTAGCGGGCACGATAACTAATTTAGATGGCAGTGAGTTAAATCGTTCCCTTGCATCAATTGAAAGTGAAATTAAGAGAAGACAAAGAGAATTTAATGATGCTAAAGCTATGACTAATGAGAGTAGTGTTGATATTTATAAGTATCAAAAGTTATGGCGTGAAGGAAGATTAAAAGATAAAGAACCAATAGCGCATCTATTTATTATTAGTGATGAATTTGCTGAGTTAAAAGAACAACAACCTGAATTTATGGATAAACTAATATCGGCTGCACGTGTTGGACGTTCCCTTGGAATTCATTTGATATTGGCAACTCAAAAACCAGGTGGTGTAGTAGATCCCCAAATTTGGTCTAATACAAGATTTAGAGTATGTCTTAAAGTTCAAGATACTTCTGATAGTCAAGAAGTATTGAAAAAACCAGATGCTGCTTATTTAAAGAAAACAGGAAGATTTTATTTACAAGTTGGAACTGATGAAGTATTTACGTTAGGTCAATCAGCTTGGGCTGGCGGTCAATATTTTCCAAGTCCAGTATTAAAAAAGGAAGTTGATACTTCAGTTAGTGCTATCAATAATATTGGTTTTGTAACAACAACTAAAGAAATAGAAAATAATGAAAATGTTGTAGCAGTTGGTGAAGAATTACCTAATGTAGTTAAATATTTAAATGATATTGCTATTAATAATAATATAAAGATTCATAAATTATGGTTAGATAAAATACCTGAAAAAATATATATTGATTCTTTAATTAATAAGTATAATTTTGCTCATGAACCTTATTATCTTAATCCAATAATTGGTGAATATGATGATCCAACTACGCAAAGTCAAAATGTTTTAAATATACCTTTTAGTAAATTAGGAAATGCAATAATCTATGGTATTTCAGGTTCTGGTAAAGAAAACTTTTTAACATCATTAATTTATTCTAGTATGGTTTCATATACTCCAGAAGAAGTTAATTTTTATATAATGGATTTTGGTGGTGAAACATTAAAAGTTTTTGAAAATTCTCCTTATGTTGGTGACATACTTTATACAAATGATAAAGATAAATTAGAAAATTTGCTTAAACTTTTAGAAACAGAATTAGAAATGCGAAAAGATAAATTTGCTAATTATGGAGGTAATTATCAAAATTATATAACTAAATCATCTGAAAAATTACCTAATATAGTAGTTATAATTAATTTTTATGAAGTTTTAACAGAAAATTATGAAGATATAATTGAAAATATTAATACTTTATCTAGAGAGGCATTTAAATATGGTATTTACTTTGTAGTTACTGCTACTAGTGAAAATAGTGTTCGAATTAAAACTAGACAAAATTTCTCTTTAACTTATGTTTTACAACAAAATAATGAAAGTGATTACTCAAGTATTTTAGGTAATATTCATGGTAATTTACCTGCTAAATATAAAGGTAGAGGACTATTTAAAAGAGATAATATTTATGAATTTCAAACCGCATATGTTAATGATGATGAATATAATTATCTTGTTGAATTTTGTGATAAAAAGAGTAAAGAAACAGAATATAGAGCTAAAAAGATTCCTGTTTTACCTAATGTAGTTGATTATAATGCAATTAAAAATGATATAACTAATTCTTCTAATATAGTTGTAGGTATAAATAAAGTTAAATTGATTTCTGAAAAATATAACTTTAGTAAAAATGCTATTAACTTGATATGTTCAGAAGAAATAGACAATACAATACCTTTTGTTAATAGTTTAGTTAATGAAGTTTTATATATAAAATATTATAGTAATATATATTTTATGAATTCAACTGATATAAATATTAACAATAATTTAAAAAATAGAATATATAATCAAAAATTTGATGAATTTATTATTCAAATAAATAATTATATAACAGAAGTATATAAAGTATATGAATCATCTAATTATAATGATGAAATAATAAATAAACAAAAGAAATTTATGGTTGTTATATTTGGAGTATATGATTTTATTAATAAATTATCAGAAGATACTAAAAAACTATTAAGTGAAATGATGAGAAAAGATAATCAAATAGGATTAGTATCATTTGTCTTTGTTGATAATCCAGATGTAATTAAAGCATTTAGTTATGAAGAGTGGTTTAAATATGGTTGTGATACATCTCGAGGTATCTATATAGGAAGTGGATTTAGTAATCAAAATATCTTTAAGATTTCTCGAATTAATAGTGAAGATAGAGAAGAAATTACAAATGATTATGGATATGTTATAAATTCATCTAAACAAAGTAAAGTAAAATTATTACAAGATTTTAATGAACAAAATTGACGATTAGAATGTGTAAATTTATGTTAAATCAATTGAAAAAAGCTTTATATATATGTTAATATTATTTATGGATAGCATGGTAACATGAATAATATAGGAGGGAGAGTTATTATGTCAGTATTTGCTTATAATCCAGAAGCTGTTAAAACTTGGTCAAACAGTGTTATTAATTTTTTAAACGGAGGTAGTGATAGTATTCAAGCTTGCTCTAAAAAGTTTAGTGAACAAGTTGAAAAATTAGTTCAACCTAATGTTTGGACTGGAGCGGCTGCTGCTAAAAATTATCAAAATTTTTTAGATACTCATAAAGCACTAATTAATTTTGTAAACAATTTTGGAAATGCTTATGAAGAAGCAATGAATGAAGTTAACAAAAATGTGGCAAACTTAGAAATTGCAAACTTAGGTACAGATACTAATGTATCATCAACTTTTGGAACATTAACATATGATCAATTAGCACAATTATCTGAAGAAAATATTAAAAAAGATGTTGTTCGTTATGATTATGCTACAATTTCAAGTATTGGTACAGCATTAAAACAAATTTTAACTACTTTAGAAAATGTTAATTCTAATTTATCTAAAAAAATTGATGAATTAAATAATGGTTCTGGTATGTGGGATGGTGGTGCTGCATCTGAAGCTAGAGAAAATCTTTCTAGTACTTTAAAAGTTAATATGGATAAAGTAATCGATGCATTAAATATTTGTATTAGTAATATTAGCGCTGCTGCTGAAGCTGCTCAAATGGCTGATTCAGGTATGTAAAAATCACTTTTAAGTGATTTTTATAAATAAGATTTAAAATTTTATATTTTAAGTTTTATTTATGAAAGGGAAGAATAATGAATATACATAGTAATTTAGATAAAATTGCAAAAGAAAAAGAAGAAAATTCTGCGTGTGTAAATAATATTAATTCCGAATTATCTAATATTACTAATATAATTAATGATATTGGTAATGCTTGGCAAGGAAAAGACTATGATAATTTTCAATTAAAGATGCAAGATTTTATTAATGATTTGCAAGAATTTCAAAAAGTTTTAACTTCTTATAATTTTTATCTTGAAGGATATGTATCAGCTAGTAATGAATTAGACAATATTTATGGGAATAAAAAGATAACGTTGAAATAGGAGTGATAAAAATGCGCTTTGATTATGAAGAAGTATTGTCAAATGCTATTAAATTAAATCGTTGTTTTAAAAATATTACAACGAATTTAGATAAAATAGAAAAAAATAATAAAAGTTTATGTTCTTCATCAAATTGGAATTCTAAAGCTCAAGAACATTTTCAAGATAATTTTAATAATTTAAAAAATTCTTTTGATATTATTAATAATAAGTTTAACAATATTAATTTATATATAGATAATGTTATTAATAACTATAAGAGTTTAGATAAATAGATTGATGAGGTAATTATGGGTAAGTATTCGAATATAAATAGTGCATCACTATTAAGTACGGCAAACTCTGCACTTAATGAATTATCAAAATATAATGTTGGGTCTTTAAAAAAAGAAATTATATCTAAATCTATTTTTAATTCCAGTGCTAATAAAATTGTTGATAATAGTTTAAGTTCTATTGACAATTCCAAAACAATTAATGGGAGTATTAGTGTTTTAAAAGAAAAACTAAATAATTTAATTAAATGTGCTGAGAAAATAAATTCATATAAACAAATTGAACAAGAAATAACTAATTTAGAAAGAAGTTTATATAATTGGGATGGTTCTTTTAATAATTATGTTTATAGTCAATTATTATCTAAGAAAACAGAGATTAATAATTTAGAACAAGCTATTGATAATTTATTAATTTAGAAAGGATAGAATATGTTTGGAAAAATAATATATATAAGTGATAATAAAGCTTTTATTGAAAATAATGTTTCTAATGAACAAAAAGGTGATTTATTAAATTTACACGTAATTTTTGAATATGAAGATCAAAAATTATTAGGAGAAATTGTTGAAATGAAAGAAAAAGAAATTGAAATAAAATTTCTTGGTGAATTTATAAATGGTAAATATTATAATGGGGTTTTGCGGAAAGCTAATTTAAATAGTAAGGTTCGAATAATTAATACTAATGAATTATTAGAATTAATAGGTCAAGAATCAAATAAAAATTTTGTTTTAGGAAAAAGTGCTACGTATAAAGATTTTTATGTTTGTCCTGAAATTAATGAATTATTTGCTAATCATATGTGTATATTTGGTAATTCAGGTTCTGGTAAATCTTGTGGGGTATCGAGAATTGTTCAAAATATTTTAAGTAATAAAAATTCCTTAGCTTATAATGCAAACTTAATCTTTTTTGATTCTTTCGGAGAATATAAAAATGCTTTTAAAGAAATAAGTACGATTAATCCATATTATAACTATAAGTTTGTTACATCAAGACTTAGAGATGAAACTGATGTTAAAATAAATATTCCTTTAAACTTAATGAAGACTGATGATTTTGCTGTTTTATTACAAGCAGATAAACACTCACAACTTACAATAATTGAAAGAGCATTGAAATATGCCAAAATATTTTCTTCTAATAATGATGAGTCAAATAAATTTAAAAACCATATTATTGCTAAAGCATTAATTACAATTTTATATAGTCAAAATACTAGTAGACAAAAGAAGGATGATATCTTTACTATAATTGATACTTGTCATACTCCAGAATTTAATTTAGATGCTGTTATTCCCGGAATTGGTTATACAAGATCGTTTAGTGAATGTTTTGCAATTGATGCTAAAGGACACTTTGGAGAAGAAGTCTTAATTACAGAGTATATATTAAAATTTATTGATGAAAATATTGAAGAAATAATGGAACCAGAAGATTCAATTTTTACATTAAGTGAATTTGCTAAAGCCCTTGAATTTACGTTAATAAGTGAAGGATTTAATCAAAATAAAAATATGCATGATGATGCTCAATTATTAAAAGTGCGTTTAAAAACAATTTTAAATAGTCCAATGGGGGAATTCTTTACTGGTGATAGTTATGTTACTCCAGCTAAATTTATAACCAATTTAGTTAGTTGTAATAATAAAAAAGCACAAATTATAAATATTAATCTTGAAACTTTAGATGATGTTTATGCTAAAGCATTAGTTAAAATATATTCTCGAATAATATTTGATTTTGCGAAAGAAAATGCTAATAGAGCAACAGTACCTTTTCATTTATTCTTAGAAGAGGCTCACAGATATATTCAAAGAGATAACGATGTCTTTTTACTTGGATATAACATTTTTGATCGAATTGCCAAAGAAGGACGTAAATATGGTGTTATTTTAGATATAATTAGTCAAAGACCTGTTGAAATTAGTGATACGGTTATTGCTCAATGTAGTAATTTCTTAATCTTTAAGATGACACACCCAAAAGATATAAAATATATTGAAGAAATGTTACCCAATATAAGTGCTGATGTTATTGAAAAAATGAAAATATTACAACCTGGTACATGTGTTGCTTTTGGAACAGCTTTTAAAATACCTATGATTTGTAAATTAGATATGCCTAATCCTCGTCCATATTCTGCTAGTTGTGATGTATCATCTTATTGGGATTCTAGAACTGATATTAAGAAAGACTTAGATGCTAGTACGGAACAATTATATGGTAATGATGTTACTGAGCAAAAAACTTTTATTGATTCAACAATAATTAATAATAACATCTAAATATATAAGCAAATAACTAAATAAATTATTTGCTTATTTCATATTATTTATTGATAGTGTAAATGATTTTACGATAGTGATTTGTCAA
>CANRQD010000013.1 GCA_947632685.1 uncultured Bacilli bacterium
ATTGTTATTTCAAATTTATTATAACAAAGGTTCTTCCTTTTTTTGTATCTCCTTCCCCAAATAATTTTACACTATCTAATTAATAATTTAGTTGCAGTAAAAATACTAATATGCTATAATTTGTAATATATTTTGAGGAGTAAAATATGAATAAAAAAGCAAATATTACTATTATCTCTAATAATGAAAAAATAATGTATAATACTGATATAGAAATTAAAAATAAAAAAATAAATTATAAGGAAATTATAAATAATAAAATAACTGATGTTTTATATGATAAAGATAAAAAAATATTAATAAGAGATAATAATGAAATGTATATGGAATATGATTTTAATATAAATAAAGCTATTATATATATTAAAGAGTTAAAACAAGAACTAAATTTAGATTTTAAAACAAAAAATATAATAGATAACAATAACAAAATAGATATAGAATATATAATAAATAATGAAATATATAAATATACAATAGATATGGAGTGAGATACATGAGTATTATAAAAACTTTAGAAACTGATATAAAAAAAATAATAGAAGATTTAGGGTATTCTTTAGATAAATTTACTTTAGAAGTATCAAAAAGAAAAGACTTAGGTGATTATCAAATAAATGATTGTATGAATCTTGCTAAGGCTTATAGTAAAAATCCAAGAATTATTGCTGAAGAGATAAAAGAAAAATTAGTGCAAGATTATAGATTAAAAAACATTAATATTGCAGGTCCTGGATTTATTAATTTGAGTTTATCAGATAAATTTTTAATTGATACTATAAATTTATTAAATGAGGATATTGATAATAATATTGATAAAAAAGAATTTAAAAAGATAATTATGGATTATGGTGGTGCTAATGTTGCCAAGGCACTTCATGTTGGGCATTTACGAAGTGCAAATATTGGTGAAGCCTTAAAAAGACTTGCTAGAAAACTAGGTTATGAGGTAATTAGTGATGCTCATTTAGGTGATTATGGTAGACCACTTGGTTTAGTAATAGTAGAGATTAAGAATATGTATCCAGATTTACCATATTTTGATATTAACTATAAAGGAAATTATAGTGAAATAGAATTACCTATAACAAATTCAGATTTAGAAAGAATTTATCCTGTTGCAAGCTTAAAATCAAAAACAGATGAAAAATATTTAGATGAAGCTAGAATAATTACAACAAAAATTCAAAATCATGAAAAAGGAATATATGATTTATGGAAAAAAATAATAGATATATCAAAAAAAGAAATAAAAGAAGTATATGATAAATTGAATGTATATTATGATTTATGGGAAGGAGAAAGTGATGCTTCAGAATATATTCCTGAATTACTTGAAATATTAGAAAATAGTGGCATCACTAAAAAAAGTGAAGGAGCAACTATAATAGAAGTAAAAGAAGCAGAAGAAACTTCACCAATGCCTCCTTTATTAGTAGTAAAATCAAATGGTTCATATTCATATGAAACTACAGATTTAGCAACGATTGTAGAAAGAAAAAAGAAATTTAATCCTGATGAAATTTGGTATTGTGCAGATGAAAGACAACAACTTCATTTTGAACAAGTATTTCGTGCAACAAGAAAAGCTAAATTAATAGATGACTCTGTAAAATTAGAATATATAGGTTTTGGTACCATGAATGGAGAAGATGGGAAACCGTTTAAAACAAGAGATGGTGGCGTAATGTCATTAAATTCATTAATTGATATAGTAAAAGAAGAAACTAGAAAAAGAATAAACTATGATATAGTAGCAGAAGATAAAGTAGAAGAAACTGTAGAAAAAATTGCCATATCAGCTTTAAAATATGCCGATCTTATACCACATAGAACAACAGATTATATCTTTTGTCCAGAAAAGTTTTCAGATGTAGAAGGAAAAACAGGTCCATATCTTTTATATTCAACTATTAGAATGAAATCACTATTATTAAAAAGTTATGAATATAAACAAGATGATTACATAAAAATAAATAATGATACTGATAGAGATATAGTTTTAGAATTACTAGAACTTCCAAATATCTTAACAAAATCATTAGAAAGTAAATCATTAAATGATATAGCAGATTATGTATATACATTAACAAATAAATATAACAAATTTTATTCAGAAAATAGAGTTTTATTAGAAGAAGATAAACAATTACAAGAATCATGGTTAGTATTAACAAAGGTAGTTTATAATACAAATATCTTGTTATTAGATATTTTAGGTTTAATGGTTCCAGAAAAAATGTAAAAAACTATTGTAATTGGAATTAATATATGTTATAAGTTTTATTGTATTATTATATCAACTTTATTATATATGCATATAATTTAGGTGATTAAGGAGGATTTTATGAATATTTTCAAAATGCCAAAAGATGAATTAGAATCGTTATCAAATAAAGATATAACTTTTTATTTATTAGAGCAAAGTAAAAAGTCCATTAATACAGCAGATTTATTTAATGAAATTATTAAATTATTAGAATTACCCAAAAAGACATTTGATGAAAAAATAGGTGAATATTATACTTCATTATCAACTGATAAAAGATTTATTTTATTACCAGATGGTACTTGGGATTTAAGAAGTCGTCATACATCAGATAAAGTAATAAAAGTAGTAGACAATGATGAAGATGAGGAAGATTTAGAAGACTCAAAAGACAAAGATGAAATAGAGGATATAGAAGAAGATAGCTATGATGATACTGATGATGATGAATATGATAATACAGATGAAGATTTAAAAGATTTAGTTGTAATAGATGATGATGAACTAGAATTAGAAGAATAATTCTAGTTTTTATATATAAATTATGATATAATATCAATAATTGTTGGAAAGGAAAATAATATGATAGAGAGATTAGAAGCTACTTTAAATAGATATGAAACTATACAAGAGGAATTATCTAAACCTGAAGTGTTAAGTGATATAAAAAAAACAACAGAACTTTCTAAGGAAATGAGAGAATTAGAAGATATAGTTATTTGCTATAAAAAGTATAAAAAAGTATTACAAAATATTAAAGATTGCGAAGATATGTTGAAAGATCCAGAATTAGGTGAAATTGCCAAAGAAGATTTATCAAATTACAAAATAGAAAAAGAAAAATTAGATAAAGAATTAGAAATTTTATTAATACCAAAAGATCCAAATGATAGTAAAAATGTTGTTATTGAAATAAGAGGAGCAGCAGGAGGAGATGAGGCTAATATTTTTGCAGGAGATCTTTTTAGAATGTATTCTAGATATGCAGAAAGCAATGGTTTTAGCTATAATGTATACAATTCTATAGAAGGAGCAGCAGGAGGTTATAGTCAAATTGAGTTTATAATAAAAGGTGAAGGTGCATATTCTAAACTTAAATATGAAAGCGGTTCACATAGAGTTCAAAGAGTTCCTGTGACAGAATCAAATGGAAGACTTCAAACATCAACTGCTACTGTCTTAGTAATGCCAGAAGTAGATGATGATGTGGAAATAGAAATTAATCCTAATGATTTAAGAATTGATATATATAGATCAAGTGGTTGTGGAGGACAAGGCGTTAATACTACAGATTCAGCTGTAAGAATTACACATTTACCAACTAATACAGTTGTAACTTGTCAAAATGAAAGAAGCCAAATTCAAAATAAAGAGCAGGCAATGAAAGTGCTTAAAGCTAGACTTTATGAGCAGCAATTACAAAAACAGGAAGAAGAGCAAGGTGCAGAAAGACGTAGTAAAATTGGAACAGGTGATAGAGCCGAGAAAATAAGAACATATAATTATCCACAAAATAGAGTTACAGACCATAGAATAGGGTTCACCACAAAACAACTAGATAGAGTAATGGATGGAGATTTAAATGACATTATAAATGCCTTAATAGCAGAAGATCAAAAAAGGAAGTTAGAAGGTAATGAGTCATAAAAATACAAAAAATTATATAACAATAGGAGAATTACATGAGAATTGAAGATCTTTTAATATATGGAAAAGGTTTTTGTCATTCTGATCATGTTAAATTTTTACTTGCAGATTTATTAAATCTAAATCCATTAGAATTATTAAATCATTTAGATGATTATGTAGAAGAAGAAAAAATAGAAATATTCAAAAAAGAAATAAAATCATTAAAAGAAGGTAAACCACTTCAATATGTAATAGGTAATGTAAATTTTTATGGAAATAAATTTATAGTAAATAAAAATGTACTAATTCCAAGATTTGAAACAGAAGAATTAGTAGAAAATACTATAAAATATATAAATGAAATATATAAAGATAATATTGAGAATCTACGCATTTTAGATATAGGTTGTGGTAGTGGAGTAATAGGTTTAACTTTAAAAAAAATATTTCCAAAATCACAAGTTTATTTATTGGATATTAGTAAAGAAGCCATAGAAGTGGCAAAACAAAATGCACAAAATTTAAATTTAGATGTAAATTTTATAGAAAGTGATATATTTCAAAATGTAACTAAAAAATATGATGTAATAATAAGTAATCCCCCATATATAAAAGATGATGAAGAAATAGAAAAAATAGTAAAAGAAAATGAACCAAGTATTGCATTATATGGTGGAATAGATGGATTAGATATTTATAAAAAGATTCTAAAGGACATATCAAAATATTTAAATAATAAATATTTGATTGCTTTTGAAATAGGTATGACCCAAAAAGAAGATATAATAAAACTTATAAATGAGAATTTAACTAATGTAAAAATAGAAACAAAAAAAGATTTATCAGATAAAGATAGAATGATATTTATAACAAATTATGAATAAATTATTAAAAATAAAACCACTATTATTATGAAAGGTGGTTTTTATATGAAAAAAATAACAATAGCACTACTAGTATTAACAATTTTATTTTTAGCATCAAATTATCAAAATGAAGAAGTAATAATTCCAAAAGATTCTATTAGATTTAGAGTAGTTGCTAGTAGTAATACAGAAGAAGCTCAAACAAATAAAAAAATTATTGCTAATAATCTAAAAAAAGATATAAGTAGTGTATTAAAAAATAGTAATAGCTTAGAAGATTCTAGAAAAACTTTAAAATCAAATATTAATAAATTCAAAGCAAATATTGATAATACTATAACAAAAAATAATATAAATGAAAGTTATTCAATAAATTATGGTAATAATTATTTTCCAGAAAAAGTATATAAAGGTGTGAAATATGAAGAAGGAGAATACGAATCATTAGTTGTAACATTAGGAAATGGTGCAGGAGAAAATTTCTGGTGTGTGTTATTTCCACCACTATGTTTATTAGAAGGAGAAGATAAAAAAACAAATGATGTCGAATATTCTTCATTTATAAAAGAAGTAATTGATAAGTATTTTTAATAAGTATAAATAATAAAATATAAAAGGTGATACTATGTCTTTAATATTTTATTATTTTTTTATGGCAATTGGTTTAAGTATGGATGCTTTTTCTTTAGCAATTGTTTATGGAGCAAATGGAATAAATAAAAGAAAGATAATTTTATTATCAATAATAGTTGGTATTTTTCATTTTATAATGCCTAATTTAGGAGGATATCTAAGTAATATATTATTAACAAATTTTATAACATATAGTAATTTTATAGCGGGTATAGTTTTTACAATACTTGGTTTTGAAATGATATTATCATTTAAAGATGAAGATTTAAAATATGAATTAGGTGGTATGATTGAAATATTACTATTTGCAGTAGCAGTGAGTTTAGATAGTTTTTCTGTAGGAATAGCATTAGCTTTAAATAATCAAAATTTAGTTTTAGCAGGAATAATATTTTCTATAATAAGCGCAACATTTACCTTCTTAGGTCTGATGCTTGGAAAGTTTTTGAGTGAAAGAACTGGTAAAATCTCAAAAATTATAGGTATAATTATATTATTTATTTTAGCTATAAATGCCTTTTTTAAGTAATTAAAGATGGTATAAGATTGACTAAATAATATAAATTATCTATAATTATTATTAGTTGAAAAAAAACGAAAGTGTAACTACTTTTAAATTTAGTAATAAAATATACAGAATAGATATGAGGTATGAAAATGAGAGCATTAGAAATAAATGGAGGTACAGAATTATCTGGTACTATTAGAGTAAGTGGTGCAAAAAATGCATGTGTCGCAATTCTTCCTGCTGCAATTTTAGCAGACGATGAAGTAACAATTTGTAATATTCCAGAACTTACTGATACAGATGCATTATGTGAAATTTTAAAATCCTTAAATGTGGAAGTAAAAAGAGCCAGTGAAAGTATGATAATAGATCCTACAAATATGAAAAATGTGGAAATTACAGAAAATTATTCAAAAAAATTAAGAGCATCATATTATTTTATGGGTGCATTATTAGGAAAATATAAAAAAGCAGTGATGTATTTTCCAGGTGGATGTTCCATAGGTGCAAGACCCATAAATCTACATTTAAAAGGTTTTGAAGCACTTGGAGCAACAGTAAAAAACGATAGAAATAAATATATTGTAGAAGCAGAAGAATTGAAAGGTGCAAATATATATTTAGATTTTGCATCAGTAGGAGCAACAATTAATATAATGCTAGCAGCAGTAAAAGCAAAAGGAAAAACAGTAATAGATAATGCTGCAAGAGAACCAGAAATAGTTAATATTGCAACATTTTTAAATAATATGGGAGCTAAAATAGTAGGAGCAGGAACATCAACTATTCAAATTGAAGGAGTAGAAAGATTACATCGTTGTTTTCATGAAATAATTCCTGATAGAATAGAAGCAGGAACATATACAATTATTGGAGCATTATGTGGAAATAAATTAAAAATTGATAATATCATTCCCGAACATTTAGATTCTTTAATATCAAAACTAGAAGAAATTGGTGTTGATATAGAAATAGGACCAGATTATTTAATAGTAAATAAAATGGATGACTATAAACCAACTCAAATAGAAACTGCAGTTTATCCAGGGTTTCCAACAGATTTACAACAACCATTAACAGTATTACTTACACAATGCAATGGAAAAAGTAAAGTTGTAGAAACAATATGGGAAAATAGATTTATGCATATATCACATTTAAATAGATTAGGTGCAGATATAACAGTAAAAAATCAAACAGCTACAATAATAGGACCAACCAAGTTGAAAGGAACAAAAGTAATAGCAACAGATTTAAGAGCAGGAGCCGCAATGATAGCAGCAGGATTAATTGCAGAAGGAACAACTATTATTGCAAATGTAGAACACATATTAAGAGGTTATGAGCAAATAGTAGAGAAATTAACAAATGTAGGTGCTAAAATAAGGGATAAAGAAATATAATATTATAGCTTTATTCTTTTTTTTGGAGGAAAAATGAAATTTATAAAAAAATATATAAAACTAATTGTATTAATAATAACTTGTATATTTGTATATTTAATATATACAAATAATCACAATATAAAAAATATTAATTATATATCATTAGGTGATGGTTATGCCAAAGGTATAAATTCCTATGGAGAAAAGTCCTATAGTTACAGTGATTATATGAAAGATGAAATAGCTAGTAATAACCAATTAAATAATTATTATAATTATGGAGAAGAAGACATAAAAATAAAAGATTTATATAATAATATTTTAATTAATATACAACATGATGATCAACCAAATATTAAACAAGCATTAAGAGAAGCAGATATATTAACTATTTCAATAGGATTAAATGATTTAATATATAGAAAAAATATCTACATAAGTAATGTAGGCAATGCCAATGAGAAAATAATTCAAAATATAATAATAGATTTAGATCAATTAATAACAGAAATAAAAAAATATTATAAAAAGGATATCTATTTAATTGGCTATTATAACTTTTATCCACAAGATTCTGTGGATAAAAAATTATTAGATAATTTAAATGCAAAATATAAATCATATTCCAAAAGAAAGAATATTATATATATTGATAATAGTAATATGAATACTCATTTAATTACATATTTAGATAATCCTAATAGTTATTATCCTAATACAGAAGGATATAAAAAAATATATTCAAATTTATCATCTAAAATAAATTATTGATATAATCTATTTTTTATGATATAATAAGGAACACTGAGGAGTGATAAGATGAAATTAGGAGAATTTTTATCTACAATACCTGATTATGAAGAAATGTCACTATTACCTAATAATATTGCTGTAGGTGATGTATTAAAAGTACGTGTTAGTGGTGATATTAGAGAAGATAATGAAGAATGGGGATATTTATATTTACCAAAGGGAACAAAAATATTACCTCATACGCATATTGATGATATGGAAAAATATGAGCTAATATTTGGTAAAATAATAATAAATGGAAAAGAAGCAAAATATAATACTTGCCTACCTGGAAAACAACATTCAATTGATATGGCTGTAGAAAATTCTTTAATTAAATATAATAAAACTAAAGTGTTAAAAAAAGACAAAAAAATAAATGAAAATCCTAAAAGTTACAAAAAAACTTGCTAAAAGTAAGAAAACTTGTTATACTAATAACGCATTGAATTACTATGACTTAAAAAAGTCATGGCGGAAGGAGAGAAGAATATGAAAGTAGGAATACATCCAGAAACTATGGATTGTACAGTTACTTGCGCTTGTGGAGAAACTTTTAAAACAAAATCAACAAAACCAGAAATAAGTGTAGAAGTTTGCTCAAAATGTCATCCATTTTATACAGGAAAACAAAGAGGTGCATCACGTGCAGGTCGTGTAGATAAATTTAATAAAAAATATGGATTTACTCAAAATGAAGCTGCTTAATGCAGTTTTTATTTTTGACAATTTTTACAAATATTGCTAATATTAATCTATAAATATAATAATAATAAAAGGAGATAAGATAATGAAGATAGCTATAGCTAGTGATCATCGTGGTGTTGATTATAAAAAAGAAATAATAAAATATTTAGAAGCAAAAGGAAATATAATAATAGATTGTAGTAAAGTAAATACTGATACGGATGATTATCCAGATTTTGCTTTTAAAGTATGTAATAAAGTAGTAGCTAAAGAAGCAGAAATAGGAATTTTAGTTTGTAGAACAGGAATAGGAATGTCAATTGCTGCAAATAAAGTAAAAGGAATTAGATGTGCTAAAATAAATTCAGTAGAAGATGCTACTTTAAGTAGAAATGATAATGGTGCTAATGTAATGACATTTAATTATACAGATGATATGGAAGATATAAAAAAATATATTGATGCCTTTATAAGTGCTGAAGTAATTAATGATGAAAGACATCAAAGAAGAGTTAATAAAATAATTGCATATGAGGAAGAACATGACAGGTAAATTTTTTGTATATATATTTTCTACAATAATAGTTATATGGTCAATGGATGCTGTAAACATAAATAAAATTTTTAAAAAAAATAAAATTGTTCAAGCACGAGTTTTTTACTTTTTATTAGGTATATCTCTAATATATTTAGTAGCAAATTTCTTTATGGATTTATTTTTATCTGTAAAAAGTTTTTAAAAAAAGTATAAAACTTTTTTTTTGGTTCAAACTTTTAATGAGGTGATAATATGGAAAAAAGATTAAGACCAAAAAAGATAGTAATTTCAAGTTTATATGTAGTTTTAGTTGCAGTAATTATAACAGGAGCTTTCTTAATTACAAAAAGTATGAAAGGAAATAATGATGTAGTAGAAGATAGTTATACTTATGTTTCAAGTATAATAATAGACAATCAATTACCAGTTATGAATGAAACAAAAAAAATGATCAAACCTTTTACAAATGAACAAGTAACTGTTGGAAAAACATACTATGATTATAAAGGTGAAAGTAAGAGTCAAGAAGGTTCAATTACTTATTATGATGGAAGCTATATTCAAAATTCAGGAATTGATTATATATTACAAGATGTATTTGATGTAGTATCAGTATTAGATGGAACAGTAACAGATGTAAAACAAGATGAAATATTAGGTAATGTTGTTGAAATAAAACATGGAAATGACTATGTAACTACATATCAAAGTTTAAGTGAAGTATCTGTAAAAAAAGGTGATACAGTAACACAAGGTCAAGTTATTGGTAAAAGTGGTACAAATAAATTAGATAAAGATATGGGTAATCATTTACATTTTGAATTATATACAAATGGTCAAATCGTAGATCCTAATCTATATATAGATAAAGAAATAAGGAGTGAGTAGCATTATTAAAATGCTATTTTTTTCTCATAAAATAAAAACTTATTACTATACTTTATTAGAAAGAAGGTATTAAGTTGCAAAACAAAATATAAACTAGAGTATTAAAAGAAGCAAATATGTTGATTACTACAAAGAAAACAATTAGAGATGTTGCAAATATTATGGGAATAAGTAAAAGTACTATTCATAATGATATGAGAAAAAGATTAAAAAGTATAAATAATGATTTATATTTAGATGTAAATAAATTATTTTTAGAGCACATAAAAGTAAGACATTTGCTTGGTGGATTAGCAACTAAAAAAAAATATAAAAAAAATACTATAAAATAACAATTTTATGGTAAAATATATAATGATTAAAAAAAAGGAGTGAATTTTATGCTATCAAAAGATATTGGAATAGATTTGGGAACAGCTAATGTGTTGATATATATAAAAGGACAAGGTATAGTATTAAATGAACCTAGTATAGTAGCCGTAGATACTGAAACAAAAAAAGTAATAGCGGTAGGTACTGAAGCAAATGAAATGTTAGGAAGAACTCCTGGTAAAATAAAATCAATAAGACCAATGAAAGATGGAGTCATTGCAGATTTTGAAATTACAGAAATAATGTTAAATACATTTATAAAAAAGATAAAATGTAAATCATTTATAACAAGACCTAGAATATTAATATGTTGTCCATCCAATATTACACCAGTAGAAAAAAATGCTATTAAAGAAGCAGCAGAGCGAACTGGTGCTAGAAAAGTATTTATAGAAGAAGAACCCAAAGTTGCAGCAATAGGAGCAGGAATGGATATATCTAAACCTACAGCTAATATGGTTATAGATATTGGTGGTGGTACAACTGATATTGCTGTATTATCACTAAATGATATAGTAACATCTGCCTCAATTAGAGTAGCAGGAAATGTTTTTAATCAAGATATAATAAAATATATAAGAGATAAGTATAAATTACTAATTGGTGATAGAACAGCAGAAGAAATAAAAATAAATTTTGCTAGTTGTTATAAAGGTGACAAAAAAGAAATTTTAGAAGTAAAAGGAAGAAACTTAATAACTGGTTTACCTCATATGATAACTATAACTCAAGAAGAAACTGAAGAAGCATTAAAAGATAGTGTATATAAGATAGTAAAAGCAGCAACAGGAGTATTAGAACAAACTCCTCCTGAGTTATCTGCAGATATAGTTAATAAAGGAATAGTATTAACAGGTGGTGGTGCTATGCTAAAAGGTTTAATGGAATTATTAAATAAAGAGTTGGAAGTACCAGTTTTAATTGCAGATACTCCACTTACATGTGTAGTAGAAGGAACAGGAGTTTTATTAGAAAGACCAAGTGACTTAGAAGAAGACTAAAAGAGTCTTTTTTTGTTTATTAAAATTTGTTATAATTAAATAGAAAAGAGGAAAAATTATGAGAAGTGATTTATTAGATGCTTTAAAAATAGTATTGGTTACTTTTATTTTTTCAGCAATAATAATGCCAATAATGAAAATGATAGCTAATCACATAGGTGCAATAGATATTCCAAGAAAAGAAGAAGGACATAGGCATATTCATAAAAAACCTATACCAAAATTAGGAGCTTTAGGAATATATTTAGGATTCTTATTTGGATATATGTTATTTGGACAACAAAGTATTCAAATGAATTCTATTTTAATAGGAAGTTTTATAATAGTATTAACTGGTATAATAGATGATATAAAACCAATAAGAGCATATCAAAAATTATTAGGACAGCTAGCAGCAGCATCAGTTATAGTATTTTATGGAGGTATATTATTAAATAATGTTACGGCTTTTGGATTTTCTATAGATTTTGGAATATTAGCATATCCACTGACAATTTTATTTATAATAGCTTGTTCAAATATAATAAATTTAATAGATGGACTTGATGGGTTAAGCGGCGGAATATGTTGTATATTTTATCTAACAATAGGAATAATAGGTTTTTATCAAGCCAGAAATGGAAGCTTAGTAATGATATTAACATTTATAATGTTAGGATCTACTTTAGGATTTTTATTACACAATTTTTATCCAGCAAAAATTTTTGCAGGAGATTGTGCTACATTTATGGGTTTTATAATCGCAATCATAACACTATTAGAGTTTAAAGGAGCAGCTTTAACTTCATTATTTGTACCACTTTTAATATTAGGTATTCCAATATTAGATACTGCTTTTGCAATAATAAGAAGACTTTTAAAAAGACAACCAATATTTTCTGCAGACAAAGGTCATCTACATCATCAATTATTAGGAATGAATTTTTCTCAAAGGACTACAGTATTAATAATTTATGGAATGAATATCTTATTTGCAACTGCATCAATATTATATACTATTAAAGATCCAATGTTAGGTAAAATAATTTATATAATTATATTTATAATTGTATTATGGTTTGTATTACATACAAGCATAATTTCGGATAAAAGTCCTAAAATAACAAAAAAAATAGAAAAAAATTTAAGTATAAAAACTAAAAATAAAAAAGACAAGAAAAAGTAACTTGAAATTAAGTTGCTTTTTTGTTAATATTTCAAATTAATTAGAAATATATGGTAAAATTAATATGGTGATACTAGGTGATAAATTTTATTATATGTGAAGATGATAATTCTTTGAGAAAAAACAATAAAAATGAAATTATGAAATTTATGATGAATTATGATATTGATTATAAAGTTCATGAATTTACTGGTTATACAAAGAAATTTGAGGAATATGTAAAGGCAGAAAATGGTTTTAATATTTATTTACTTGATATTATAACTAATGAAGGTTCTGGAATAGATGCTGCTAGAATGATAAGAGAAAAATATGATGATTGGGTATCTGTAATTATAATAATAACATCTCACCAAGAATATAAATATGAAGCATTATCAAGTAGATTATATTTATTAGATTTTATAAATAAATTGGATAGATTTGATAAAAGATTAAGGGATGATTTGTTTATAGCCATGAAAAATTATGATAAAAGGTATAAAACTCTAAGTTATGAGTATAATCATACTTATTATAAAATAGAATTAAGACAAATTATATATATTGAAAAAGAACCAGATAGTAAAAGATGTATTATAAAGACAAAATCAGGTGAAGAAATAATACCAGGAACTTTAAATAGTGTATACGAAAAGTTAGATTCTAGATTTTTCAAAACACATAAAAGTTTAATAATAAATTTAGATGAAATTAAAAGATATGAAATAAGAAAAAATAAATTAACTTTTAAAAATGGTGATCATACTCATCTAATTTCAAGGGATAAAAAGAAGGAGTTGATTAAACGTGTCAGTGATAATTACTAAATTTATTTGTTCAACATTAATGGCAATAGTAGGTTTAATAGTCGTAAAAAATATAAGTGGAAGTGAAGAAAAATTATTATCAATTAAAAGTATTGCATTAATGCTATGTTTAATAATAGTGCCAGCATGTATGTATAATACAAAATATACATACATATATACAATCGTAATATATGGAATTACTATTGTAACATATAAATATATATTGAATATTAGTTTTTCTAAATCAGTAATTTCATGCGGTATTATGTATGTATCATTATTTTTATTAGAATTAATAGTTGGTATTACTTTTGTATTTTTTTTCTCTATAGATGAAGCAAGAGATACTTGGTATATGAATATAATAATTAATATTGTCTACTCTATTATTTTGCTTATAATATATAATCACAACAAATTTTGTAAATTAATAAATGAATTTATAAATAAAATTACAAAAAAAAGACAAACAAATATTATTATATTTTTATTATTGGTTGTAATTGCAATGAGTACTTTATTATATATATTAGGTAATAATTTTGCACTTAATACAGTATTTACTACGAATTTTTTAATATTTATAATTTTCTTTTTATTAGTAATTATTTTAGTTGGTGAGCAAAATAGCTATGAAAAATTATCAAATGAATATGATAATTTGTTTAATTATGTAAAAATATTTGAAGATTGGATTGAAGATGAGCAATTAACAAGGCATGAATATAAAAATCAACTAGCTGTTATTAGATGTTTAACAAAAGAGAAAAAAGTTAAAGAAAAAATTGATGAAATTATATCGGATACTATTAATATTGATAAACATATGATTAGTCAATTAAAAAATTTGCCTAATGGAGGTATAAAAGGATTATTATATTATAAAATTGCAGTTGCAAAAAACCAAAAAGTAAATTTAGAAGTAGATGTTTCATATGATTCAGGAAAAAATTTAAAAAAATTAAAAAGTGAAGAATTAAAGGTACTATCTAAATTAATTGGTATATATTGTGATAATGCTATAGAAGCAGCAAAAGAAACAAAAAAGAAGATAGTTTTGATTGAAATATATGATATTAATGATATAACTAATATTGTAATTAGTAATACCTATAATAAAAATAAATTGTCATCAAAGAGATTTGAAAAAGGTTCAACCACAAAAGGAAATAATAGAGGATATGGTTTATACTTTGCAAAAAAGATGTTGTCTAAAACTTCTTGGGTAGAAGAAAAACAAGAAATAATAGATGGCTATTACATTGAAACTTTAAAAATATCAAAAAAAAAGAAATCTAAGTGATAGGTTTCTTTTTAAATTATTAATCTTTTATAGATTTAATGTTGTTTGGTTCATCAAAAAGCATCCAAACACATCCCATACTTGCTGCACTAGTTGCAAGTAAAGCAATAGCGCTAACTAAAGCTGCGATTCTTTTTTTCATATATACACTACTCCCTTCTTATCTATTTGAAAAAATATTTTAAAATATTTTTCCTTAATTTTTAGCATTGCCATAAGGCTGTTTCATTATCTTATAGGTAATTGGATTAATTACTATAGCTTGAATAATAATAGCTGTTAATAATAATAAAGATAATGATTTATTTTTAATATACATACTACTAACAAAATAAATAACTCCGATAGATATTGTTAAAATTTTTCTAATTATAATTTTCTTTTTATTATAAAATGGTCTTTTAACAGTATCTGCAGGAGCAAATGGTATAAAAGATATTAAGCTTATAATAGCTAATATAACCACAAAATTATAATTTATATTTGTTCTTATAAATAAAATAGGTAATACTATAAATAATAGTAAAGATGTAATTAAACATTCTAAACTGGTTTTTGCATGGATTCCAAAACCAAAGTATCTTATAATATTTACTAATAACAATAGTATAATTATTTCTTTTAACATATTTAATAATATAGCTAAAGTTATAATTATAACAATTTTTGTAATTGTTAAGTATATACCTTCTAATCCATATTGTAATTTTTCTAAATCTTCATCAGAATAGCTTTGATATTTTTTTAAAAAAGTTATTGATGAATTTAGAAATAATTTTTTCATATATAGCACTCCTATCTCCGTATAGTAGCTTATCATCAAAAAATAGAAAAAAATAAAAATACTTTTAAATACCAAAATATGGTTTATCAATACAAAAAATGTCATATTTTGTAGAAAAAATGGCAAAAAAAGGAAATAAATTTACAATTAAAAGAAAAAATAATATAAATTTTGTTAAATTGCTAAAATAAAATAGCTCGAGTACAACTGAAGTAATCGAAGTAATAATTAAAGGAGGAAGAATAATGATAGGTAAGGTAAAGTGGTTTAATAACGAAAAAGGTTATGGATTTATCGAATATAAAGAAAATGAAGATATATTTGTCCATTATTCAACAATTGAATCTGATGGATATAAAACTTTATCAGAAGGTCAATATGTAGAATTTACTCTATTAGATACTAGTAAAGGATATCAAGCATCAAATGTAAAATTAATAAAAGAACCAGCTGTTATAAAATAGGTGGTTTTTTTGTATAATTTCAAAATTTATATTTAAAGATTTATAATAAATGTTATAATATAAATAGGAGGTGATAATATGGAATTAGTTATTCGTGGTGATAAAATAAAAATAACAGATGCAATGAAAAGCTATATAGAAGAAAAAATTGGTAAATTAGACAAATACTTGGAAGATTCAGCTAATATTCGTGCAACTGTTGTTGTAAAGATAAAAAATCACAATCAAATAGTAGAAGTAACTATACCATTAAAATCATTTATTTTGAGATCAGAGGAGTCTCAAGAAGATTTTTATGCAGCAGTTGATAAAGCAGTAGATAAGTTAGAAAGGCAAATAAGGAAAAATAAAACAAGACTTATGTCAAAAAACACCAAGACTTATGATTTTTCATTCTCCGAGATAGAAGATTATGAAGACAATGAGGATAATATCATTAAAAGAAAAAAAATAGAGATTAAACCTATGGATGAAGAAGAAGCAATAATTCAGATGGAACTTTTAAATCATCAATTCTATATGTATAAAGATAGTAATACTGGATCATATTCTGTTATATATAAAAGAAAAGATGGAGGATATGGTATTATAGAATCCGAATAAATATAGTTTCATTTATTATAAAATTATTAAATATGATATTAATTGAAAATATATAATAAAAAAGTTAGAATATTTAGTAATATGCTTTTATTCTTTCTTTTTTTTTGGTACAATAAGTAATTAGGAGATGACTAACTATAATAAGTCAAGTCATTTTCTTCAAAAATCTAAAAAAGATTTTTGTTCCACGCCAAAAAGATTTTAAAAAATATTAATTTTTAAAACTTTATGTCGTGGTATATATAATATAAATTAAACACCAATTAATTTATATTTGATTTAAAAGTGATATTTTCAGATTCTAATTTATAA
>CANRQD010000014.1 GCA_947632685.1 uncultured Bacilli bacterium
TATGCAAGATTTTTGAATCAATTTTTATATAATATTGGATTAGTTCCAAATAAAGAACCATTTAAAACTCGTGTTTCACATGGAATGATACTAGGTGAGGGTGGAGTAAAAATGTCTAAATCACTTGGTAATGTAGTTAATCCAAATGACATGATAGAAGAATATG
The DNA here is from genome assembly GCA_947632685.1 of uncultured Bacilli bacterium. Taxonomy (GTDB): domain Bacteria; phylum Bacillota_I; class Bacilli_A; order RF39; family UBA660; genus UMGS995. The sequence continues at coordinate 167 of CANRQD010000014.1, forward strand.
GAGCAGATGCACTTAGAACTTATGAGATGTTTATAGGAGATTATGAAAAAGAAGTAGCTTGGAGTGAACAAGGTTTAAATGGATGTAAAAGATTTATAGATAGAGTTGTAAGAATTGGAGAAAAAGTATCTGATAAAAAAGGTTATACTAAAGAGTTAGAAAGTATAATTCATAAAACAATTAAGAAAGTTACTGAAGATTTTGATAATATGAAATTTAATACAGTAGTTTCAAGTTTAATGATACTTTTAAATAAATATGAAGAACAAAATGAAATTACAAAAGATGATTATAGAGTATTCTTACTATTATTTAATCCAATCGCACCTCATATAACAGAAGAATTAAATGAAAAATATGATTTAGGAGATGCTTTATGTAAAAGTTCTTGGCCTAAATATGATGATAGTAAAACAATCGATGAAGAAAAAGAAATTGCAGTACAAGTAAATGGTAAAGTACGCGCTACTATAAAAATAAATATTAATGATACTGAAGATGTAATAAAAGAAAAAGCTTTACAAGCAGAGAATGTTATAAATCATACTAAAGATAAAGAAATTATAAAAATAATTGTAATAAAAGGTAAAATTGTAAATATAGTATTAAAATAATTATTAACAGAAAATGTGGAAAGAAATTTCTACATTTTTTCAACAATTTTTGTGGATAAAATAATTTATCATATAATTGGTGATAAAATGAAAGTTAAAATATTTGATGAAGAGAATGAAAAAGATTTAGAAGATGATATTAATAATTTTTTAGAAGAAACTGAAAAAGAAATAATAGATATAAAATATCAAGTTAGTTGTTCTATATATAGTGAAGAACAAATATATTGTTTTTCTGCTATGATAGTTTATCATTGATAGTTGTATTTGTGTATTTATTGGATAATAAAATAAAAAAATATATTTGATTAAGAATTTAAATACTAAAAGCATCTGAAATCAACATTATTTATTTCAGATGCTTTTATGTTATAAGAGTAAATAAAAATTTGATAAAATATTTAATAATGAAATAATTAGAACAGTTTGGGATAAGGAAGAAGAAAAATATTTTATAAGTGTTGTTGACATTGTTATTTAAAAAATAAAGAAAAGGATAAAAATGATTTTGGATAGGCGTGTAAGGAATTTTAAAAATAGTACAATTTTGGTATAATGTATTTAAATAGATAACATGTAGGAGGTACAAAATGAATTATAAAATTGAATTAGCCAATCTAAAAGATATAGATTCTATATTAATGTTATATTCTGATAGAATGAAATGGTTTAAAGATAATAACATAAAACAATGGAGCAGATACCTTAAAAATCATCCAAAAGAAGAATTTGAAGAAGCAATAAAAAATGGAACTTTTTATATTATTAAACAAAATGATGAATTAGTTGCATGTTTTGAAATATCTACTAATAGTAAGTATTGGAATGATAATATTACACCGGCATATTACATATATAAAATTGTTACAAAAATAGGGCATAAAAATTTAGGAAAAATTATATTTGATAAATGTATGGAGTTAGCAAAGTTAAATGGTAAGAAATATTTGAGAATAGAATGCTTAAAATATAATGAAAAATTAAATAAAATATATGAGCAATATAATTTTAAACTTGTAAAATACGGAAACAATGAACGCTATAGTTATTCATTAAGGGAGTTGAAATTAGATGAATAAAACAATAATTGGAATTGTAGCAAAATATAAAGATGGTGATGAAAATAAAAAAAGAGTTGATTGTCATATTAGAAATGAAATAAAACAAGCAGTATTTGATAATGGCGCTATTGCAATAGGAATAATATCTCCAAATAATGAAATGCAACCGGCTGGTGATGATTGGATGAAATATAATGATTTAATTGATAAAGAAAACATAATTGAACAAATAAAGTTGTGTGATGGAATAATTTTACAAGGAGGGAATGCAAACGAAGCATTTGAACCATTTATAGCAAAGTATTGCTATGATAATGATATACCATGTTTAGGTATATGTGCAGGACAAAATAGTATTGTTAGAGGATTAGGTGGAACAACATATAGAATACCTAATCCAGAAAAGCATAATCAACCTAACAAAGATTATGTTCATAATATACATATTGATACAGAATCAAGATTTTATGATATAGTTAAAAAAACTAAAATTATGGTTAATTCAAGACATAAACTAGCTATTGAAGATTGTCCACTATTAGATAAAGTAGGTTTTTGTGAAGAAGGATATGCAGATGTTATAGAATCTAAAGATAAAACATTTTATATTGGAGTAAGATTTCATCCAGAAAGTCTTTATAAAATAGATGAAAATATGAATAATATATTTAAAAGTTTTATAGAAGCATGTAAAAAATAATAAATAGGTTTCTATCTTTATGTTAAAAAGTTGCTAAAAGGTTTATAAATTTTTAATTACATAGTATAATATATATGTTAGGATGTGTATTATGAGGAAAAAAAGAGTAAATAAAAATAAAGATATTATGAAGAAAAATAACTTTGTTCAAGGTGCCTTTATTGCAACACTTGGTATTGTTATAACTAAAATATTAGGTATTTTATATGTAATTCCTTTTTATGCCATAATTGGAGAAAAAGGTGGTGCTCTTTATGGATATGCCTATACTTTATATTTAGTATTTATGGCTATATCATCAGCTGGTATTCCACTAGCTATAAGCAAAATAATTAGTGAATATCAAACTCTTGGTTACTATGATGCCAAACAAAGAGCCTTTAAAATAGGTAGACAAATTGCCATAACTTTAGGTTTAATCTGTTTTGTAATATTATTTATCTTTGCTCCACAACTAGCACATGCTATACTTGGTGATCTAAAGGGTGGAAATACTATAGAGGATGTAACTTATGTTATAAGATTAATATCTACTGCTATTATAGTAGTACCAATACTTAGTATTTATAGAGGCTATTTTGAAGGACATAAATTTATTACACCAACAGCTATATCACAAGTATTTGAGCAAATAATGAGAGTTTTAGTTATAGTTATTGGAAGCTATATGACTTTAAAAGTATTTCACCTATCTTTAACAACAGCCGTAGGAGTAGCAGTATTTGGTGCAACAGTAGGTTCTATTGCATCATATCTATACCTGATAGAAAAAAGGCATAAAAATAAAAAGAAATTTGAAGAAAAGGAATTAGATGTAAAAGAACCAAAAATTACAAATAAAGAAATATTTAAAAAAATAATGGTATATGCATTTCCTCTTATAATGATTGATATATTTAAATCATTATATAGTATGGTTGATTCTGTTACAGTAGTTAAAACCTTAGGTTCTATTTATGGTACTAAAACAGCAGAAAGTATAATGAGTATTTTATCAACCTGGGGAGCAAAATTTAATATGATTATAATATCTATTGCAACTGGAATGATAGTTAGCTTAACTCCAAATTTAACAGCTTCTGCAGTTGTTGGTAATACAAAAGACGTTCATAAAAAGATAAATCAGAGTTTTCAGATGTTGTCGTTTTTAATAATACCAATGACAGTAGGATTAAGCTTTTTAGCAAAACCTGTATATACAGTTTTTTATGGACCTAGTAAATATGGACCATCTGTGTTAAGTTTCTTTGTTTTTGTAGCTTTAATAACAGCATTATTTACAACAGCAATTACAATAACACAAGTATTAAGATATTATAAAGTAGTATTTGTATCATTAGCATCAGGACTACTTTTAAAAGCATTAGTAAATGTAAGTTTAATAAATCAATTAAATAGTTTAGGATTACCTGCATATTATGGTTCTATTTTAGCATCAATTCTAGGTTATGACTTATCTTTAATTATATGTTTAGTTGCCCTAAATAGAAAATGTGGTGTTAATTATGAAGAAACTGCAAAACAACTAATTAATACTTTATGTGGAACAGTATTAATGGTAATATCTTTATTATTATTAAAATTAATAGTACCAATTTCATCTGCATCTAGATTTATGAATTTACCAATAATTATAGTCTATACAGTAGTAGGTGGTGCAGTATACCTATTCTATATGTATAAGACTAAATCAATTGAACAAGTATTTGGAGATAAAATTTTAAAGAAACTAAGAAAAACAAAGTGACAACATATTCACTTTGTTTTTGTCTAATGATGTAAAATATAAAATGATTTTCTTTTTATAAATATTTTAATATGATAGAATCAAATTAGAAGAGATATAATATAAATTATGTTAAGGATACGGAGGATAATTTTATGGAAAAGAATAAGGATATAATAGAAACAATTTTTGTCGATTACAATAACTACTTATTAGATATAAAAGGTAATTTATATAAATTAGGTGAAAGTAATGAAAATCCAGATTTAGCTGGATATTTAATAGGTGAAATATCTAAAGTCGAACAAATTCTTGATGAAGCTAAATATAATGTAGTTAATGCAAAAAATGATGATGTTTATAACGAAAATATTTATAATGATATAAATTATGCCAGTGAAAAATTGGAAACAACTATAGGTGATTTATATGATGAAACTAAAAAAGATATAGGTGAAAAATATGATGAACAATTATATAATATGTGTTCAGTTGCAATAGGTATTAATAATTTTAAATCATCATATATAGATTACGTTAGTACTATTCCTAATTCAGAAAAAGATGTGTTAAAAATTAAATTTGAGGAAAAAAATATAGCTATTAATAATTTACAAAAAGAATTAGTTGCTAAGAAAGAAAATAGTCAAAAAAAATAATTTACAAAAAAACTTAGAATTTTGATGTCTACTCTATTGTTGAAATCCATTTCTAAGTTTTTTTATATAAAATTATTCTAAATCATTTATAGTTATATTTTTTCTTTTACAATACTTATAATATTGTTTATAAATAAAAGTATTAAATATTAAATCAAATTCTCCTAATAATTTAACGACATTACCATTAAATCCCCTATATAATTGGTATAATCTATTGCCTTCATCTAATTCACTATCTATAGCGTTAAAATTATATATTTCATAATTATTTTCTATGCCCCATTTAATCATTTCATAATACATATTATATTGTACTAGTGTATCTTTAAATTTGTCTTGGATAGCACTACATAATGTTGTTATTTCTTTACCATAACAAATAGATATAGTGCAGCCTAATATAACTTTATGTCCATAATCATATTCAAGTTGTTTTGCTTCTTCAAATTCTTTTTCTGTAGAAGCATTCTTTTTATATTTATCAATATCCATTTCTATTAATTTTATATTAAGAAGCTTATCTTCATTAAATATTTGTAAAAAATCATTAAAATAAGCTTTTATAAAATTAACTTTATAATGACTATTTTTTATTATATCTATTATTTGATTAATTTCACTATTTTCAGCATCTCTTGTATATATAGCCTTTTTTTCATTAGTGAGTATAGTATCTTTAATAACTTCATCCATATTATTTAAAATATCTTCACTACTTTTATTCTTTATATCTAATTTATAAAATGTATTGAAATCAGAATATGTATCCATTTGAATATAACCTAAGCTTTTTAATATATCAATACATTTTTCATTATCATATCCACCTTGTATATAATTACCATTATTATCTAATTCTTTTAACGATAGATATGGATTTATTTTAAGAAATAGTGCTTTCTTTTCATCTAAATATTCTTTTATATTTTTAGTAAAGCTTCTTAATAATTCTAAATCTTTATAATTAGCAATAATACCATATGGTGCATAAAAAGCACGTTTTTTAATAATTGGAATTTCTTTAGAAAGTAATAATGCTGCAGCTTTTAGTTTTCCATTTTGATCTAATCCTATAAAGTAAGTATGCCAACCATCTTTTCTTTTATATTCTGCCCATTCTCTAGATTGATAAAAGTTATTAGTAGGTTGTGTACTACAAAAGTCAAAAAATTCTTGTTTATTTATTTCTTTTAACTTCATTATTAACCTCCATTTTACTCTTTTTTCTAATTATTTTTCTATATAAAGGTACTAACTTTGTAAATATAAAATACATTATTGGATTTATAACATAATCAAATTCTCCAATAAATTCAACATAATCTCCACCAAATTTTTTCTTAAATTCATGAAGACCAAGGCGTGGATTATTATCACTTAAATCACCAATAGTACCAAATTGATCATAAATTTTTATATTATGCTCTTTGCAGTATTTAATATGCTCAAAATAAGTTAAATAATTAGCATAACTTTCTGTTAAAATATTGTGATTACCAGCATATAATACCCAAGCTTTATCATTATACTTAATTATCATATGAGCATTTAAAGTAATAACCTCACCATATGTTTTATTATAATTTTTATATTTTGCAATTTCCTTTTCTAATTTTTCTTTTTGGTTATTAAGATTTTTTAATTTATTTTTAGCATTTTTTCCTGTGTTATTAAGATCAATTTTTGTAATATCATTGTTTATGGAATCTATTTCTGATTTTAAATTATCAATTATTTTTTTAGTATTAACTTTACCTAAGAATAAAACAGCCATATCTTCTTTACTTAGCATTTTGTATTGTTCTTCATAATAATCTTTAGAATATGATACAAAGTCTTTTCTATTTTCAGTTAAAGTCATTAAATGATAAAATTCATCTATATCTTTAATACTACCGATACATGTTTCACATCCTAAACGGGTAGCTTTATTAATTCTTTGTTTAGTAGTTTTTGAAAAATGATTGGTAATTTCATCTAGACTTTGTTCCATATTAATTCTAAATGTATATCTAGGTTGCATAGTTTCAAAATTTTTTGTAAATCCAAGATGTTTAAATCCACATGATTTTATATTAGAAAATACATCTTCATAATTATAAGAAAGTTTATTTTCTTCTCCTAAATAATTATAACTTTTAATGATAATATCAGGATCAATTTTTAAAAATAAGGCTTTTTTATTTATAGTTTTAATATATGAAATAATTTTTTTAGTCATATCCTGTAATAAATCTTTATTAAAAAAATCAATTACAAATCCACGAGGAGCATAAAAATAGCTATAACCTAAAGGAAGCTTTTTTTCTAATAATAATGTTGCTGCTACTACTTTATTGTTATCTTTTAATCCTAAATAGTAAGGAGTCAAGTTTTTCTTTTTTTTAGAAAATTCTCCCCAGATATATGATTGTAGAAAGTGTGATTTATATTTATTAGTTTTAACAAATTTTTCATAGTTTTGTTTATCTAATTCTACAATATCTGACATAATAACACACCTTTCCATTATAATATATAATTATTATACCACAAAAATATAAAAAGAACACAAATTTGTGCTCTACATCATATACATACCATCGTCATCATTTAAATTTTCATTTTGTGAAGTTGTAACATAAGGAGTTTTATTTCTTTCAAGTACAGAAACTCTATGCTCTAATCTTTTAATTTCTCTTTCTAATCTCTTTATATTTTGTTCAAACTCCACATATTTATTAGAAAACATAAGATTAGGATCAGGTATAAATGGATAAGACATATTACTATACATAATTATCTCCTTTATCGCTTTATTATATGCAAATACTACATATATGTGATAAAATATAAGTACTAATTAAGGAACGGTGAGTATTATGAGAATACGTAATGTAAAAAATAAAGAAGAAGTTCTAAATAATTCAAAGTTTTTAGTAAAAGATTATAAATCATATATTGGAAAATGGAATAAATTATTTAAAAATAATAATCCAATATATATAGAAATTGGTATGGGTAAAGGTAAATTTATAATAGAAAATGCTAAAAAATATCCCAATATTAATTTTATAGGTATAGAAAGATTTGATTCTATTCTAGCAAGAGCTTTACCTAAAATAGAAGATGATATTAAAAATTTGTTAATTATAAGAATGAATGCAATAGAAATAGATGAAGTATTTAAAAATGAAATTGATAGAATATATTTAAATTTTTCTGATCCATGGCCAAAAGTTAGACATCATAATAGAAGATTAACTAGTGAAATTTTTTTAAATAAATATGATAAAATCTTTAAAAGAAAAAATGAAATATATTTACGAACAGATAATAAAGATTTATATGCATATTCAATAGAAACACTTAGTAATCACAAATATATATTAAGTGATGTTACATTTGATCTTCATAAAGTAGAAGAAGATTTAATAACAACAGAATATGAAGATAAATTTTCAAAATTAGATATGCCTATATATTCACTCAAAGCAAAAAGGGATAATGTCTAAAATAGTAAAAAAATTATTAAAATATTTTTATTTTATAAAATGTTTGATATAATATAAGATAAGAGTAGGTGAAATATGAAAAAAGTAATTGTTTTACTCTCTTTATTGTCTTTATTTATAGTAACAGGTTGTACTGATTTAAACCTATTAAGTATAGATAGGATAATAGAAACAGTAATAAAAAAAGATAGTAAACTAAAAAATGTAAATTTTGAAGGATATAGTTACTATATACCAAGGGGTTTAAAATTTATAAATAAAAATGAATATAATGCATACTTAAGTGATAGGTATAATAACTATTATTATATTTATGTTGATGTTATAAGTAAACATAGTAATACAAAACATAAGTATAAAGTTAATAAAAATGCATTTTATTCTAAAGAAATAAAGACAAAAGATAAGTTTGGTTATTTAGAAATCAATGAATATAATGATAGCTATTTTATAGAGGCTATGTATAATTATATGAAAATTGAAGCATATGTTGAAAAAAGTAATTTAAGAAATTCTTTATCTGATATAGCTCTTATATTATCATCAGTTAAATATAATGATAAAGTTTTAGATACAATAGTAGGAGAAAATATTTTAAATTATAAAGAAGAAAATTATAATATTTTTGATACTAATAAAGATAAGAGTGATTTTTTGGATTATGTAAAAGAATATGATTCAGATGAAACTATAAAAGATGAAGATAGTATTGAAATAGAAGAAGGAGAATAGAGGTGGCTTATGAAATTATTAGATAAACTAAAGAATGCTCTTTTTGAAGAAGAATATGTTGAAATAGAAGAAAAGCCTAAAAGAAGAGATATACCTAAAAGTAAAAAAATAAAAGAACGACCAATTCAAGAACCTAAAAGTATTGAAGAAAAACCAATTGCAAAAAAAATAGTTCAACCAGAAAAGAAGGAAAAAGAAAAAGAGATAGAAATAACAGAAGATGAACATTTAGGTGAATCTTTGGCATATAATCCAGATAAAGAAAATGAATTTAAATTTCCAATGGTCAGTGATAATGAATTTACATCTGATGATTACTTAAAAGAAATGCCAAAAAGAGAAAATAAAAATACAATTAAAAATGAAATGCCACATTATAAAGATACTGTAGCAAAAGAAAATAAACCTTATGGTTTAGATGAATTTGATTTAGTGGAACATGATTATGGGGCTTATAATAAAAAAGAAGAGAAAACTTATTTTAAACCATCACCAATTATATCTCCAATTTATGGTATTTTAGATAAAAATTATACTAAAGATGATATAGTCCCTAAAAGAGAAATAAGATTAACAAGTAGTTATGCTAGAGAAAATATTAATGTAGATGATGTTAGAAAAAAAGCCTTTGGTTCATTAGAATATGAAGTAGAAAAAGAAGTAGAAAGTATAGCAGATTATGAAGAAGAAGATAATCAATTACTTGATTTAAGTTCTGATAATAAAACTCCAGAAGTAAAAAGAGTTACTGTAGGTGATGCAGAAGAATATTTTGAAGATTTAGGATTAGAATATAATGTAGATTATAAAGATACGTCTAAAGAAAAAGCAAGTGGTAGAAGAGCTGTTGAAAAACATATTGAGAATATAAAAGAAGATGATAGTGATAATGATATAATAGGTGATTTTCATGAAAAAACTGATATAAAAATAGTAGATAATAGTAGTATTGAAGAAGAAGATAATCTTGATGATGATAATTTATTTGATTTAATAGATTCTATGTATGATAAGGAATAGAAGGTGGATTAATAATGGAAGAAATGAGTCTTATATTACAAGTATTAACATATATATTTACTATAGTTTTATTAATTGTTGGTATAATAGCAGGAATAAGAATAATACGTTTATCTGATAAAGCAGATAAGGTTTTAGATGAGTTAAGAGATAAGGTTAATTCATTAAATGGAGCATTTAATGTGGTTAATAGATTTTCATCAAGTATTGATTTAGTTAGTAGTAAGATTATTGGAGTAGTTACCAATTTTATTGGTAAAGTATTAAAAAAGAAAAAGGAGGATATTGATGATGAGTAAAAAAGGAACAGGTAAATTTATTTTAGGAGCTGCAGTAGGAGCAGGCTTAGGACTTTTATTTGCACCTAAAAAAGGTAAAGAATTAAGATCAGATTTAAAGGAAAAAATTGATGAAGTTATTGAAAATATAAAAACTTTAGATAAAGATGAAGTAAAAAAAGAATTTGATGATAAAATAAAAGAAATAAAAAAGGAATTAAAAGATCTTGATAAAGAAAAAGTTTTAAAGATTGCTAAAGAAAAGGGTGCTAAAATTAAGAAAAAAGCAGATGAATTAGTAGATCTTACAGTTGAAAAAGGAACTCCTGTTTTAAAAAAAGCTGCAGAAGGATTAAGAGATAAAGCAGTGGATGTAACAAAAGATGTAGTTAAAAGATTAGAATCAATGGAAATTAAATAGATAGTACAAGCATATTATAGTATGCTTGTATTTTTATAAATTATATTAAATATATTTCCATTTAAAGAAAAATATGTTATATTATAAATATAATTTTCAATGACTAATTATAAGTAGTATTATTAAATACTTTAAGAGACTTAGCGGTGGGTGAAAGCTAAGATATTTATTAATATGAAATACAAATTATGAGAAAAATCGTTTATCGCGTTAAGATATTAAGTGCATAGAAATATGAATTAAGGTGGTACCGCGAACTATTCGTCCTTATCTGGAGGAGTAGTTTTTTATTTATATATTATTTTGTTTAGGAGGAAAGAAAATGACATTATTTGAAGAATTAAAATGGAGAGGATTAATTAAGGATACTGCAGGTGAAGAATTAGAAAAAAAATTAAATAATGAAAAGATTACATTTTACTGGGGTACTGATCCAACTGCAGATAGCCTTCATCTAGGACATTATTCATCACTTGTTACTGCAAAAAGATTAGCTATGGCAGGGCATCATCCTATACTTTTAGTAGGAGGAGCCACAGGATTAATTGGAGATCCTAGACCAACTTCAGAAAGAGAAATAATTTCTAAAGAAGTTTTAGAGAATAATTTAGTATGTATTAAAAAACAAGTTGAAGAGGTATTTAAAGGAAATGTAGAAGTAGTTAATAACAATGATTGGATGAAGCAATATAGTTTTACAGATTTTTTGCGTGAAGTAGGTAAATATATTAATATAAATTATATGTTAGATAAAGATATTATAAGAAGAAGATTAGAAACAGGTATAACTTTTGCAGAATTTGCCTATACACTAATTCAAGGGTATGATTTTCTACATTTATATCAAGAAAAAAATTGTATTATGCAAGTAGAAGGTTCAGATCAATGGGGAAATATAACAACTGGAATTGATTTAATAAGAAAGAAGACAGGAAATGAAGCATACGCATTTACAATGCCTCTTGTAGTTGATAAATATGGTAAAAAATTTGGAAAAAGTGAAGGAAACGCTTTATGGCTAGATGAGAATAAAACCTCAAGTTATGAATTATATCAATATCTAATTAATGTAGATGATGAAAATGTAATAGATTATTTAAAAATATTTACATTTTTAACAAAAGAAGAAATAGAAGAATATGAAATTAAAAATAAAGAACATCCAGAATTAAGAGAAGCACATAAAGCATTAGCTAAAGAAATTATAACAGATTTACATGGAGAAGAATCCTATAATACAGCAGTAGAAATAAGCGAAGCATTATTTAGTGGAGATATAAAAAAATTAAATAGTAAAGAAATAGAAATGGCATTTAAAGGATTAACACCTAAAACTTTAAATAATGATATCAATATTGTAGATTTATTAGTAGAAAAAGAAATTTGCTCTAGTAAAAGAGAAGCACGTGAATTTATAACTAATGGTTCAATTACACTTAATGGAGATAAGATAACAGATATAGAATTTAATGTTACAAAAAATGTAGCTATAGATCAAAAATATATAGTTATAAGACGTGGAAAAAAGAAATATTATATGATTGTCTTCTCATAAATAGGTGATATAATGAATGAAACATATAAAAAAATAATAAAAATAATAATTATAATTTGTATTATTATTTTAATAGTAGATATAATTTATTTTATATATGGGAAATTTATATTAAAGTCAAAACAAAGATATTCTGATATTATAAACTCTTTTGAAATAATTGATGATGGAATTATATCTGTAGGAAGTAGTACTAAAAATGGCTATGAGCAAGCAAAATTAACAAAATATACCACTAACAATAAAAAACAATGGGAAAAAATGTTAAATAAAAAATATAATAGTAGTTATTTTAGTATAAAACAAGATAATAATTATTTTATTGCAGTAGGAAATTATGAAGCAAATAAAAAAGAAAATGAAGATAAGGTAAGATCTGCTTTAATAGTAAAATATGATGAAGATGGTAAAATCATAAAAGAAAAAAGATTTCAGGTATTAGGAAATTCCAAATTTACTAGTGTTATAGTTGTCCCAGATGGTTATATTGTAGCTGGTCAAAGTATTTATGAAAATATGACATTAGGTTTATCTGATAAAGGTGGAGCTTTTCTAATAAAATATGATAAAAATCTTAATGAAATATGGAGAAGTAACTATGGTGGTTCAAAATCTGCAGTATACAATGATTTAATAATAGTAAATGATAATATTTATGCAGTAGGAAAAGATGCTACTAATACTGGAATTATATCAAAATATAATATGGATGGAACAAGAATTAATACAACTAATTATAGTTATACAGATAGTATTGGTTTTACTAGTATTGTAAATATGAATAATATGTTATATGTAGTTGGTGCTAAAAAGGTTGATAAAAATAAATCATCATATGATACAGATAGTTTAATAGTAAAATATGATTATAATTGTGAAAAAGTATCTGAAAAGATCTATAGAGGTAAAGGAATAGAAAGATTTAATAAAGCAATAGTTAATAATAATCAAATTATTGTAGTAGGACAGACAGGTATTTATAATAAAAAGAAATCAACTAATAAGGAAAATGTATTTGATTATAATAGTATTTTCGCTATATATAATGATAATTTAGATAAATTAAAATTAAAAAATTATAAAACAGGAACTAATAATTATTTTACAGATATCAAAGAAAATAATAATAAATTTATAGTAAGTATTTATGGAATTAATAAATCATATGGAATAATATCTAATTTTATCTTTTACAATAATTTTAAATAATAATTGTTAATATATTAAAAGAAAAACTACCAAAATGGTAGCTTTTTATATTATTTTCTTATATTTTGTTTAGGTTGATTTAAAACATAATTATCAATAGTATCATTTAATGAAATATTACCCTTTATAATAGTAGAATCTGCTATAGTATTATCAGCAGTTAATTTTACATCATATATTATATCACTATCATAATAATCTAATGTGTTATTTACATCATAGAAATAGGCTTTGCTAGTTGCATAATCTAAATATTCAGTATTAGAAAGAGTAGGAGAAAACAATGTTAGATAATTATCAATTAAACCAATGTTTATATCGTCAGAAAATATTGTTTTATATAATACATAGGTATTATTGTTATTATGTTTACTAATATTATTTTCATTAATTAAGGCAAGCCTAAGTGTCGATTTGTTAGAAATTTTCATATTATTCCCCCTTTTTTAATTTCATAGTATTTTATCAAATAGTTCGTGATTTGTCAATAAAAAAAGGATTTTAAATCCTTATTTATTATAGAATTCAACTATTAAGGCTTCATTAATATCAGCATTAAGTTCGCCTCTTTCAGGTAATCTTACATAAGTACCTTCCATTTTTTTGTCATCGTAATTAATGAATTCAACTCTTTTAGTTACTTTAGATAAAGATTCTAAAACAACTTTTAGTTCTTTATCCTTTTCCTTTAATGATATAACATCACCAATTTTAACTCTATATGATGGTATATCAACTTTATTACCATTAACAGTAACATGACCATGATTAACTAGTTGTCTTGCGCCACGTCTAGTTGAAGCAAAACCAATACGATAAACTAAATTATCAAGTCTTGATTCAAGAAGTCTTAAAAAGTTAGTACCATGAATACCTTTAATTTTAGATGCTTCATCAAATGTTTTTCTTAATTGTCTTTCACTAAGACCATACATAAATCTAACTTTTTGTTTTTCTTTTAATTGAATACCATAATCTGATAATTTACCATGACGAGCATTACCATGTTGACCAGGTCCATATGGACGACGAGCTAGTTCCTTACCAGTTTCTGTAGTAGAAAAACCAACACGACGACTTCTTTTAGTTTCAGAGCCAGTATATCTTGACATATTGTTCTCCTTTCTATAAATATTACATAAATACTTAAAGTAATTTAGTCGAACATTAGGGAGTTTTTCTTCACCTAATGGCAACGGTTACTAAACCTATATGAAAAACACATTAATGAACTCTAAATTATGCCATCTAAGTCAATATGCAGTATTAATTATAATATAAAATATATGAAATAGTCAAGTTTTATATTCTATTTTTATTGTACTATAACTAATTTCTAACAATTTATTTAATTTTGTAGAAAAAAAATATTGAATGTGATAAACTTATATATAATAAGAGGTGTATAATATGCAAGGACAGATATTAGTAATTAGCTCAGTTACATTGATATGTTTAATTATATTATTAATTTCTTTACTAATTATTAGAAAAAAAGAACAAAAAAAATATATTAATGTGGCTAATCAATTAGAAGTAAATAAAAATAAAATAACAAGTACACCAGTATTATTAGAATTATCAAAAATAGAACCTCTTATAAAAAATGATTTGATGGAAGATAAATATAATAAATGGAATGATAGATTTATCTCTATTAAAGAAAATAAAATTCCAAAAATAGATGATATTTTAATAGATCTAGATATGTATATAGAAAATAGAAAATATAAACAATGTAATAAAAGTATTGCTCAAGCAGAAATGGAAATATATAAAGCTAGAGAATCAGCAGATCATTTATTAGATGAAATAAAGGAAATTACTTTAAGTGAAGAAAAATATAGAAGTATTGTTATAAAATTAAAAACTAAATATAGAAAAACTAATAATGAGTATCAAAAACATAAAAATTTATACGATGATATGCAAGAGGCTATAGAATTACAATTGGAAAATATTGAAAAAAATTTTTTAGATTTTGAAAAAGTTATGGATAAAAATGAGTATAGTGAAGTAGTCAAAGTAGTTAAAGCTTTAGATGCTATGATAGATCATATTAGTATTGTAGTAGATGAAACTCCAGATATATTATTAATGGCAAAACAATTAATTCCAAAAAGGATAAAAGAAATAGAAGATACTTCAAAAGAAATGATTGAAGATGGCTATTCACTAGAATATTTAAATATAGATTATAATATTAATGAATCTAGAAAAAATATAGAAAAAATATTAGATAAAGTAAAATTATTAAATTTGGAAGATTGTATGTTTGAGCTTAAAACTATTCTTGATTATTTAGATTCATTATTTGTAGATTTTGAAAAAGAAAGATTAAGCCGTAAAGTATATGAAGAAATAGAAGGTAGTTTTAATAAGAAGTTAGAGAAAACTAATAAAGTAGTAGATGATATTTATAATCAATTAAATGATATAAAAAATATGTATGATTTAAACGAAGATGATGTAAAAATTATTCATGATGTAAAGAAAACATTAGTTGTAATAAATGATGATTATAGAAAAATGAAAGGTAAAGTAGGCTCATTATCAGTACCATATTCCATACTTCATAAAGATATAGAATCATTAACTGAAAGATTAAAAAAGATGGAAGAAGATTTAGATATTGCTTTAAAATCACTTGGTAATATGCATGAAGATGAAGAAAGAGCAAGGGAACAACTAGAAGAAATAGAAAACTTTTTACAAGAATCAAAAAATAAAATGAGATCATTTAAATTACCAGTTATAACAGATAATTATTTTATACAATTAAAAGAAGCTAATGAAGCTATAGTTGAGGTTATAAAAGAATTAGAAAAAAAACCAATTGTTATAAAAACACTTAATACTAGAGTTGATACTGCAAGAGATTTAGTTTTAAAACTATATAATACCACTAATGAAATGATAAAAACTGCTATTTTAGCAGAAAAATCTATAGTATATGGAAACAGATATAAGCCATATTATAATGAAGTAGAAGATGGGTTAAATGAAGCAGAAAACTATTTTTATAAAGGTGAATATAAAAAATCACTTGATACAGTATTAAAAACATGTTCATTAGTTGATGAAAATATTTATAAAAAATTGTTAACTGTATATGATAAATAAGGTTGATTATTAAGGAATAAAAAAATAACTACACAATTAAAAAGTTGTAGTTATTTTTTTTATGTGCAAATTTTTATTTAGAAAAATGATAGCATCCCATTGACAAAAGCGTCCGGGGG
>CANRQD010000015.1 GCA_947632685.1 uncultured Bacilli bacterium
TATGCGTGATTCGATAGGTGGAGTAGTTAGTATTATGTTTATAGGTGTGTTCTTACTTATAGTAAGTGCATACCTTGCTTTTTCTGTGAGTTATAATAAAGCTTTTAGGGTTAAAAACAAAATCATAAAAATACTAGAACAACATGAAGCTTTTGATGCAGATACAAAAACTGATATAGAAGCTGCTATGAAAGAAATTGGATATAATACAAATGAACCATTACCTTATAACGATGATAAATATAATTATTGTTGTTATAATGGTTATTGTGTTGCATGGGTTGGAGATGATGAAGATCAATTACATAGAGGTTATTTTAAAGTAGTAACATCAACTGCAATGAATATTCCAATATTGAATAAAATAGCAGGAGTAAAATTTTTAACTGTCGCAGGAGATACCATTACACTATATCCTGATAGACAAATTAGTACATCTACTTGTAATGGCTAGTACTAACTTTATAAAATAAAGAAGGTGATATTTTGAATGTAATAGTAGCTAACGAAAAAAGTAGCATTTTATCAAATTTAGATATAGATATTATAAAAAATGTTACTGGTGAATATGAAGCAGAAGAATTAGTTGCTATGTTCAAAGACTTTTTTTACGATAAAATGATACTTGATATTACAGCAGTAAAAAATTATAGAAATATAGATGTTATAAAAAAAATTTCTATGGGTTTAGGTGAAAGTAAGCTTATATTAGTATTACCAGATGATGTATGCCAATCAAGTTATTTATCTGATTTAGTATCAATTGGTGTATATAATTTTACGAATAATATTAAAGCAATAAAAAATTTAATTGCTAAGCCAAATGAATATAAGGATGTTGCCAAAATTCAACAATTGAATGGCGGTAGTGAAAGAATTAGTAATAATACCACAAATGGAATAAAAATTTTAGGTATTAAGAATATTACAGAACATGCTGGTGCTACAACATTATTATATATGTTAAAAAATGAATTAGTAGATATGTTTGGACCAAATGTTTATGGTATAGAAATAGGAAAAAGAGATTTTTCTGTATTTAATGATAAGAATTTAATATCTGTTAGTGAAATGGACGTAGAATCAAAGTTAAGAGAAATATATACTGCTAAAATTATACTAATAGATTTGAATGAATATAAGGATGAAAGTATTTGTGATGAGGTTATATATTTGATAGAACCTAGTTCAATTAAACTAAATAAATTAATTAAAAATAATCGAAGAGTATTTGAAAAATTACTTGGTAAAAAAATAGTATTAAATAAAAGTTTATTAAATAATAAAGATGTTACAGAATTTGAATATGAATCTAATTCTAAGGTATTTTATAATTTACCACCATTAGATGAGAGGAAAAAGAATGTTATTCTTAGTGATTTTTTAGAGAGATTAGGTATAGGAGATGCAACAGCTGCTAAGAAATTTGATGGTAAAAATATATTTGGTTTATTTAGGAGATAAGTGTAAATATAAAATAATTATATTGACATATAATAGGATAATAAGGTACAATTGTATTAGTTAAAGGAGATGTATTTATGTTAGATTTATTTCAAATAGCTTTAAATTATTGTGATAGTTTATTGCCACTTATTAAACTTGTTAAGATTGTATTTAAAATTATTCAATTTGTAATACCGATAGCATTAATTTTATTTGGTACAATTGACTTAGGAAAAGCTGTAATATCAAGTGATGATAAAGAGGTAAAAGCAGCACAATCAAGACTTATTAAGCGTTGTCTATATGCAGTAGCAATTTTCTTTATTGTATTTCTTGTAGACTTACTAATGAAGATAGTTGGTGATAGTCAATCTAATGAGAAAAATGGCAAAGCTGATACAACAAGTTGGTCTAAGTGCTGGTACGAAGAAGCAAATAGTTAAAAGTAAATAACATTTAATTGCTATTTACTTTTTTTTTTGCTATAATTATGTTAGTATGTGTTATTGCGAGGAAGTGTTATTAATGTGTAAAAAACTATGTGTATTTATTCTATTAATTTTATTGTTAGTACCCATTAATATTGAAGCTAAAAATATTGAATATAATGATTCTATGCCATTTATAGCAGAAATAGATATAAATAATTGTAATGGTGGGGATGATGCTATACTTGGTGATGTAAGTAAACCTTCTTCAACTGCATGGTTAGTCCAAAAAATATTAAATTATATAAGAGTTCTTGGACCTACTATTGCAGTAGTATTAGGTAGTATTGATATGGTAAAAGCAATAATAACATCTGATGAAGAAAACACAAAGAAAGCACAATCAAAGTTTATCAAAAGATTAATAGCAGCAGTAGCATTATTCTTTGTACCTTTATTTGTAAATATTTTATTAGGTATTTTTGGTTTTACTACCGATAGTGTAAGTTGTGGATTAAAATAAAAAAGGAAATGAGGTGAGTGTGATGTTCCAAATTCTTTCATTAAATTCAGATTTAAGTACGCCTAATTTTATTGGACAAGCATTTAGAGGATTTTTTTCATTAATTGATATGAGTGTATATTCTCTAGTAGTTGTAGTATATGAAATATTATTTAATATTGCAGATTCAACATTTTTCTCTTCACAAACTATAAAAGATTTTTATGGAAGAATTCAACTAATATTAGGTGTATTTATGATTTTTAAATTATCAATTTCATTGTTGCAGGCTGTTATAAATCCAGACTATTTAACTGATCAAAAAAAAGGAATGGGTAAAATTATTACAAGAATTATAATGATGCTTGCAATGTTTACAGCAATAATACCTTTAAATATACCATTAACTCAAACTGAAATTAATGAGGCAAAAAATAGTAATAATGTAAAAAGTTTTAATTATCAATTAAATCAAAATGGATTATTATTTGGAACTATGTATTCACTGCAAGAGAGAATTTTAAAAGGGAATGTATTAGGTAAATTAGTGTTTGGTGGAAAGGATAATGAACGATTTGACATAGGTGATGATGAAGATAGTGAAGAAAATAATTCATTAAAAGATAGTGCAAATAAACTTGCTGTATATCTTTTAAAAGCCTTTGTAAGAATTAATTTAAAACCTGATGCTGAGGGAAAAGGAAAAATTACAACCAATGACTATATATGTGAAAGTTATTCTCCAAGTGAACAATCCCAAATAAATAGATATATATCTGGAGAAGATGGAAATGATGTAACAGTTGATGATGTAATTAATCCTGATAATATGACTGAATATTGTAATGATGGTTCACTGAATCCTAATAGATGGATGTTTACTTATTTACCAATTGTTTCTACAGTATGTGGTGTTATATTATTAGTTATTTTAATAGGATATTGTATTGATATTGCAATAAGAACGCTTAAACTTGCTATTTTAAGATTGATAGCGCCTATCCCAATAATTAGTTATATTGATCCAAAATCTAGTGAAAATGGTTCATTTGCAGCATGGACTAAAGCCTTAATATCAACATATATAGATTTATTTATAAGATTACTTATTATATATTTTGTTATATTTTTAGTTCAAGAAATATGTGATTATGGTTTATCTTTACCTATTACTAATGGTGTTGTTGGAATAATTTCAACAGTATTCATAATAATTGGATTATTCTTCTTTGCTAAAGTAGCTCCAAAATTTGTTCGTGATGCATTAGGTCTAAAAGGACTGATGTCAAATGTTGGATTATCAGGAATTTTAGGTGCCACAGGTGCATTAATGGGTGGAGGAGGAATTGGTGCTATGGCATCTGGAGCACTATCAGCTATGAATAATCATACTGAAGCTCAGGCAACAGGAAAGCAAGCGCCAGGTGCATATAGTACAGGTTCTGATATAGCCGCAAGAATACGAACAGGTGATCCAAATGCTAAAGGTGGATTTATGAATAGTGCTATAAGAGGAGTAAATAATTGGAATGCTAATAGACATGGATTCAAATTAGCACATGATGAAGCTAAAAAATTTGGTGATCAGTCACATCAAGAACAAGTTCAAATTGATAATTTACAAGAAGCTTTATCAGGAAAACAATCTGAATTATCAAGTCTTAAAACTGCACAAAGTAAAAATAAAGAAAAAATGGCTGAATTAAAGGATAAATTACAATATAATTATTCAGATGATATGCGTAATAAGATTTCATCATACAGAAGACAATATCCAAATGCAACAAATGCTGATATTTTTGCAGATGCTAGAACACATGGTTGGGCATCAGATGCCGATATAAATGCATATTTTGCTGATGAAAAAGCTCTTGCATTAGCAAATAGTAATGCTTCTTCACTAGAAAATCAAATTTCTTCAACTGAAAATGAAATGTCTACAATTCAAAGTGAAATTAGTGCTAGAACTATTCGTAAAAGAGAACTTGATTATCATAAAGGTAAAGCAGAAGAGAGCATATCTAAAATGGAAAAAATTCATCAAAATGTTGGTAATATCCACCATGAAGGAGATAGTAATTATGAATCTAGGAAAAATCAAGTACCAGATGAAATACCACCATCTCAATATAGTCGTTAATCTTAATTAAGATCAAAGGGAGTGTGATATAGTGAATAATTATTTAATTCCTGCAAATACCAAAAAAGGTAAATTAATATTGGGATTATTTAGACCAATTGATTTAATTTTATTTTCAACAGGAATACTAATTACTTTAATATTTTTACTAGCAATTCCATTGACATCAACATTAGTTACAATATTAATATTATTACCTGCACTTATAACTGGTTTTCTAGTAGTGCCGGTTCCTTATTATCATAATATGTTAATTGTTATTTCAGAATTGTTAGAATTCTTTAAAAATCAAAGAAGATATGAATGGAAAGGTTGGTGTATTGGTCTTGGAATCAAAAAACAAAAATATAAAAAGATCAACTGAAGATTGGCTTCCAATTAAATCTATAGAAAACAGTACAATCATAACTTATGGTAATAATAAAGTATCAGGAGTAAAAATTACTCCTAAAAACATTTTTATATTAGATGCTAGTGCGCAAGATAATGTATTAATTAGACTTAAAAATTTCTATAATATGATAGATTTTGAATTTTGGTTAGTAGTTGCTGATAGACCAGTTGATATTTCTGTTTATATTTCACAGCTTCAATTAGAGTTGAATTCTACTAATAATCAAGCTATTAGGAAATTAATTCTTCAGGATATTGATAAATGTAATACTTTTATTGATAATAATGTTGTAGATACAGAATATTATTTCTTATTTAAAGAAAAAGATGATGATAAAATCCAAAAGAAAATTAGATTATTAATAAATGGTCTTGCTACTTGTGGATTGAATGCTACTCAAGTTAGTAATGATGATTTAAGAGTAATTCTAGATAATTTCCTAAATGGTGGAACCACTACTGAATTTGGGACGGTGATGCCTGTATGAGTATAAGTATAAGAGGACAAATAGCACCAAAAGGGCTTCATTTTAATGCTAGTGATTTCTTTATAAGCGATAAATATGCTACTATTTTAACAGTTGTATCATATCCTAGATATATTAGTCCAGGATATCTATCTACATTGACAAGTATGTCTGGAATAAAAATAGTAATTAAACACATTCCGGTACCATTTAGCATGATTTCAAAAATGTTAAATAAACAAGTTGCTGATTTAAAAGAAAGATATAGTAAAGAAAAAGATCAAACTTCAAAGGAAAGAATTAGACAGGACTATGAAAGTTTGGAATACTTTATTTCAATGTTAGCAGCTTCACAAGCACGTATCTTTGATTTTCAAATGCATATTATGATTACTGCTGATACTAAAGAAGAATTAGAGTTAAAAAAAGTAAATGTAAAAAATTATTTGGATGCAATGGATTTACGCGCAGTATCATTAAGATTTGAACAAGAAAAGGTATTAAAATCAATTTTACCTATATTCCCATCTCAAGATATTGAAGAGCGTATTGGTACTCCAATACCATCAGTTACTATTGCAGCAATGTATCCATTTATATTTGATAGTATAAAAGATCCAGGTCTTTCTACATTATTAGGTGTTGATTTTTCTGGAGGAGTAATTTTATTTAATCAATTTTTATATAAAATTAGAAAAGAAAATAATAGAAATAATGCTAATATGATTATTTTAGGTACATCAGGAAGTGGTAAATCTACTGCTGCTAAGTTGATGCTTAGAACTCATATTAGAAATAGATGTCAAATAGTTGCAATAGATCCAGAAAATGAGCTTTCTGAAATTACAAGAACATTTGGTGGAGATCAAGTAGATATTGGTAAAGGTGGAGAATTTGGTTTAATTAATCCACTTGAAGTTGTAATAGATGCAGATGAAGAAGAAATCAAGCAAGGATTAGGTTATACAATACTTACAAGAACCTTACAATTTTTAAAAGCTTTTATGAAATATTATGATCCATCTATTGAAGAAGATGTTTTGACAATGTTTAGTGAAATTGTACAAGATACATATAAAAGATTTGGGATAGATTATAATACAGATTTTTCAGGTTTTACTTCTGAAGATTATCCAACTTTTAGTGATGTATATGCAACTATTAAGGGAAAATTAATGTCTATGACTGAGCAAACTCAAGAAAGAGATATTATGGAGCGTCTTGAGTTAAAAGTAAGACCTATTACTAAAGAATTAAAATTTTATTTTGATGGACATACAACTATAAATCAAAATAGTGATTTTATGGTATTTAATATAAAAGAATTAATGAATAGTGATTCTAATGTTAAAAATGCATTATTTTTTAACGTACTAAAGTATGCATGGGGATTATGTCTTGATCAATCTGTTGATACAATACTTATGATTGATGAGGCACATGTGTTATTAGGTGATCATAATAGTCTGGGAGCAGATTTCTTAGCCCAAGTACAAAGACGTGCTCGTAAATATAGTACAGGTACTATAATTATAACTCAGCAACCAAGTGATTTTGCTTCTCAAGAAATTATTACTCAAGGTAAAGCAATATTTGATAATGCCTCATATTATTTAGTTATGGGATTAAAAAAACAAGCAGTAGAAGACTTAGGATTATTGATAGATTTAAATGAGAGTGAAAAGGAAAGTATAAAAAATTATTCTCAAGGTGAAGCCTTGTTTGTATGCGGTAATAGACGCATGAGAATTAATATAACTGTTACTAAAGAGGAATTAGATTCATTTGGTAGTGGTGGAGGATTATAGTAAAAAGCAGGTGATTACTAATGCCACATTTAGAAAATAATAACACAGATACTTCAAATAGTGCAGAAAATGATAATGCCTATAAAGCTGCAAAAAATGATCAAAGAAAACAGGGAGATGAAAACAGTAAAAAAGCAGTAGGTGTTGCAGGAAAAGCTGCACTTAATTATTTTACTGGAGGACAAGGTGGTAAAATTTATGATGCAGCAAAAAAGGCTCCAGGTGTAGGAAAAGTTTTAAACAAAGCTGAAGGGAAAGTAGGAAAATTAGCTAATAGAGCAACAGGTGGTGCATTTGGAAAAATTGCCAAAAAAGCAAATGATATGGGTGTATTAGATGCTGCAAATAAAGCTATGTCTTTAAATGCAGCTAATAAAAATGGTGCTAGTAAAGATAGTACAGGAAAAGGTTCAAATAATGATTCGACTAATGCACCTGGAGAATCAAATGGTAATAATAAATCTAAATCTCCCATAAATTCTACAAATGATTCAGATGATTCAGAAGAAAAAGAATCTGAACTTTCTGGATTTGCTGAAGGATTTGGTTTTTTAAAAGATCCAAAGTTTAAATTAATAATAATTGGTGCTGCCAGTGGACTTATAATATTGTTAGGTTTATTAGTATTAGTAGTTGGAGAAAATGAGCAATCACAAGATACACAAGATGAAACAGAAAATGCTTGTGGAGTAACAGGAAGCTGTTTATATACGATTAAAGGATTTACTAATAAAGCAAAAACATTTAAAACTAATATGGACATTTCTAATTTGAAGGTAAGACTTATGAAATGTGATGGATCTGCTCCTATGCCTAATGAGCCACTAGTGGATTTTGAAAAATATATATTAGGAACTACATATCAAGAACACGTTGGAAAAGAAGCTGATACTAAAGCTCAAGCTATAGCAGCAAGGAGTTATGCTTTAGCAAGACCATCATTTATGGGAAATGCAGGAGGAACCAAATTAGCAAAAGAAAATGGGCAATGGATTCTTCAATTAAGAGATTGTACCAATGATCAAGCTTATTGTGATCCTGATAGAGGTTATCCTTCAACAGCATGTAGTAGTGCACATGGCAAGTTAGAACAAAATTCTAAAATTCGACAATGGGTTGCAGAAACAGAGGGACAAGTTTTGGTTGATAGTAATGGTTATATAATAAATACAAATTATGTACAATCAGATCAAACTAAGTGGCATTCTTTAGCTAATGAAGGCCTAGATTATAATCAGATTTTATTACAGCATTATAGAAAAGCCGGAGCAGCAAAAATTGTTTCTATGAATTGTACTGGTAGTGGAAATAATAATTGTAATCAATCAACAGGTGATTATGCAAATTGGTTACAAGGAGGACAAAGTTGGTCAGGAATACATTTAGGAACAAGTTCACATACAATAGGACAATCAGGATGTTTAGCAACTTCAATTGCAATGCTTATTGCTAAAGCTGGTGTAAGTACCAATGTAAATGGAGAATTTAATCCCGGTACTTTTGTTGAAGCTTTGAATAGTATTAATGGGTTTGATGGAGCAAATTTATTATGGTCTAAGGTTACAGAGGTAGCGCCAAGTTTTGTTTTTGGAGAAAATATAATAGTTCATAATTATTCAAGAGAACAAAAGCTTTCTAAAATAAAAGAATTATTAGATAATGGTTATGCAGTTGTTGCCGAAGTAAAAGGTAATACTGGTCAACATTGGGTTGCAATAGATAATGTAACTAGAGATGAGGTAATAATGATGGATCCTGCTAGTACATCAACAATTATGTGGGAACAATATGGTTGGAAAAATACATCTAGATTAGTTTATTATAAAATTAATAAATAGGAGGCTAACTATGAAAAAAAGTAATAAAAAATATTTATTTGTTTTCATTATTATTATTGTTTTTTCAGTAGCAGTATTTATATTATATGGTTTTGATTCATCAAAGAATAAAAAAATGGATCCTACTATAATTATTGATAATGATGCAATATTTAAATTTAATGGAGTTAGATGGGTTGAATTAAATGATAATGAAATAGATAGTCTAAGTTGGAAAAAATATAAAGTTTATACAGATAGTGCCTACTTTGGAAAATATTACTTAGTTAATCAAAATAAATGGTATTTATTTGATGACAATAATAATGCTGTAAATTATGAAGGCTCATTTATAGCATTAGATAATTCTCATAAATATAAAGTTATTAATATAAAACAAAATGATATTACTGATACTAGTTATGTAGAAAAGGTTTTAACAGAAAATAATATTAATACTGATATTAGTATTTCAAGTAGTAGTGTTATAGCTGTAGATATTGATAATGATGGTAAAAATGAATATATATATACTATTTCTAATAGATTTTCTGAAAAAAAGAAAGAAGAGAAATATTTTGGTTTTATATTTATGGTTAAAAACAATAAAGTATATTATATATATAGTAATAGTTCTAAAGAAGATGATATTTATGATGGATGTATGCCATATGTAAATAGTATTATAGATGTTGATAATAATAACAAATATGAATATATAATAAGTTGTGCTTATTATAGTAATAATGGGGTAGAACAAGGTTTATATAATTTTGATAATGCTAACTTTAATTTATTAGTTTCAAATTTTGAATAATATGTTATAATAAACCCAGAAAGGAAGTTGCAGTATGAAATTAAAATTTAGAGCAGATCCAGAAGATTTAACTATATTTATAATTTTTGCTATATTTCTATTATATTTAGTAGCTTTAGCAGTAGCTAATATATCATCTTTAGCAACTTATGGAACTATGGAAGGACTAAATCCTTTACCTGCATTTTCAACAGAAAATATAACTACAACACTAACATTTTATATAATTGCCTTAATTGCCTTAATAGTTAGTGTTAGTTCAAGATTTTTTGATATGGAAAAAGGAATTGGTTTTACAACTCAAAAGAAGGATAAGGGATATAGTAGATGGGCTAAAAGTAAAGAAATTCAAGGATTAAAGGATGTAGAAAAAATAAATATCCATGATAAAAGAACCAAAGCTGCTGGTACACCATTAATGTACAAAGGTGACGAAATTTGGGTTGATAATGGAGAAAATCATACTTTAGTTATTGGTGCAACTGGATCTGGTAAAACTCAAACTGTAATTTTACCTACAGTAAAAATATTATCTAAAAAAAGAGAATCAATGATAATTACTGACCCAAAAGGTGAAATTTATGAAAAAACAAGTTTAATGTTAAAACAAAAAGGTTATCAAATATTATTGCTTAACTTTCGTGATCCTCAAAATGGTAATGCTTGGAATCCAATGAGTTTACCATATAAAATGTATAAATCTGGTTATCAAGATAAAGCTATTGAGTTACTTGATGATTTAGCTTTAAATATTTTATATGATGAGTCAAATAAAAATGCTGATCCATTCTGGGAAAAAACATCTGCAGATTACTTTTCTGGTTTATCTTTGGGTTTGTTTGAAGATGCCAAAGAAGATGAAATTAATATAAATAGTATCAATTTGATGAGTACTGTTGGAGAAGATAAATTTGGAGGCTCAACTTATATAAAAGAATATTTTGGTATGAAAGATCCAGCAAGTGCAGCTGCAGTTAATGCATCATCAACAGTTAGTGCGCCATCTGAAACAAAAGGTAGTATTTTATCTGTATTTAGACAAAAAGTAAAACTATTCGCATCACGTGAAAATTTAAGTGAAATGTTATCATATAGTGATATAGATTTAGAGTCTATTGGAGAAAAGCCAACTGCAGTATTTATAGTAATTCAAGATGAAAAGAAAACTTATCATTCTCTAGTTACAATATTATTAAAACAAATATATGAAACACTTATTTCTACTGCTCAAAAACATGGTGGTAAACTTCCTGTTAGAACTAACTTTTTACTTGATGAGTTTGCAAATATGCCTCCATTAAAAGATGTTACAACAATGATTACAGCTGCTAGAAGTAGACAAATTAGATTTACAATGATTATTCAGAATTTTGCACAATTAGATAGTGTATATGGAAAAGAAGATGCAGAAACACTAAGAGGTAACTGTGGAAATTTAATATATTTAGTTACTACAGAGTTAAAAGCTCTTGAAGAAATATCAAAAATGTGTGGAGAAGTAAAAAGTAAGAAAGATGACAAAACTGCATCAACCCCATTAGTAACAGTTGCGGATTTACAACGTATGAAAGAAAATGAAATTATCTTGAAGAGATTACGTATGAATCCTTTCAAAACTACTTTTATACCAGATTGGAAAATTGATTGGGATAATAAATATCCTAGTGCTAAATATCCAACAAGAAAAAAGAATATTGTAAAAACATTTGATATAAAGGAATTTGTTAAGTCTGAAAAAAAGAAGAAATTACTAGAAATGATGAACGCTTCAGATGATTCAAATGGTGGTTTAAATAATGATGAAATCCCAAATGGAATGATTCCAGGTGGTGGAATGATTCCGGGTGGAATTTTTGCACCAGGCGGTGGTCTTAATTCTAATCGTCCTCAATTTCCAAATATACCAATAAATCCATTCAGAGGTATTGATCCTGCTTCAATGAATAATAACAATATGATGGAAACTAATATTTCAAAAGAAAATTCAAATGTACCTGATTTCGATGTTGATGAATTAGTAAAGAAAATCGATGCCAAAATTGCTGAATTAGAAGAAGAAGAAAAAAAGAATAAAGAGGAAGAACAAAAGAAGAAAGAAGATAAAAAAGTAGAAGTAATTGGTGATAAAGAGTCTGAAATAATTCATAAAGATAAAGTTATTGAAAATAATTTGGATTTAGAAGATGATGATGACGATGATGACTTTTTCGATGACTTCTTTGATAACTAATTAGAAATGAGGTGTTTTTATGAGTATAGAACCTAATAGTAATCATATTGATAAAGAAAAAATTACTAAAAAAGAAGAAAACGAAGAAATAAAAGATATACCAGGATATGAAGATACTGAAGAAAATAATGCAATTAACGAAACTAATGATAAAATCTCAACATCTGGTAATAATAATTCTAAAGAACAATTTAGAGCTAGAATGATAAAATTATTTATTATTGTAATTGCTATATTTTTAATTATAATGTTAATAGGCTATATAATATCAGGTTTTTCTAATAAAGCATATTCATATTCTGATGTTGAAGAACAATTAGTAGAATCTGCTAAATCATATTTTAGTGATAATAAAAATAAATTACCTTCAAAAAATAAATCTGTATATATTTCTTCTGATACATTAGCAAATAGTAAATATATAAAACCTTTAGATAAATATTTAAAAAACAAAAGTTGTACAGGTAAAGTAGTAGTAAAAAATATTTCTAATTCATATGACTATACTGCATATTTAGATTGTGGTGATAGTTATAAAACAAGAGAACTATATAAAGAGTTATTAAAAAAAGATAATATTGTAACTGATGGTTATGGTTTATATCATTTAAATAATGAATATGTTTATAGAGGTCTATATGTAAATAATTATGTAGTATTTAAGGATAAAGAAGAAATATTATGGAGAATTGTAAAAATTTTAAATAATAATGAAGTTGTGTTAATAAAAGATAGCTCAACTAATGATGAATATATATGGGATGAAAGATACAATAGTAGTACAGAATATGAAAATGGTATAAATGTATATAAAAATAGTTCAATATCTACTCATCTTGATAAACTATACGCATCTAAATATGGTGATAAAGAAAGTGAAGATTATAGTGACTATGGAAATGAAGAAGTTTTTCTTACTAAAAACATCAAAAACAAATTAGTAAAATTTAATGCTTGTGTAGGTACTAGATCAGAAAATGATACATCTAAGGATGGTAGTGTAGAATGCTCAGTAAAATATGAAACAAAAATGTCATTATTATCTATATATGAATACTTAAATGCTTCTATAGATCCAGGATGTACAACAACAGTTTCACCTGAATGTCAAAATTATAATTATTTAGCTGATAATAATGATAACTTTTGGTTTGCAAATGGTATGGCTGAAAATAGTTCAAAGGTATATTATCTATCATCAGGAAGTGTAATAGATTTAGAAGCAGCAAATGATAGTCATATAAAACCAGTTATACATTTAAGTAATAATACTATGATTGAATCAGGAAAAGGTACTAAATCTAAGCCTTATATAATAAGATAAGTAATCTGTAATAATTCAGATTATTTTTTTTTCATATATTACAATGAGGTGTAATATATGTGTAATAAAATTAATACCAATGAGTTAAAAGAATTATTAAATACAGAAACTTTAGATTTAATAGATATTAGAAATAATTATTCATATTTAAGTGGTACAATAGAAAATGCTAAAAATATTTCATCTAATTCATTGATAGCAAATCCAAGTAAATATTTAGAAAAAAATAAAAAATACTATATATTCTGTAATAATGGTTCATCTAGTGAATTTGTATGTAATTATTTATATAAATTAGGATATAATGTTATAAATATTGTAGGTGGATACAATTCATATATAAAAGGTAGTAATAAATAATTACTATCTTTTTCTTTTAAAACATTATATTTTATACTATAATAATAATAGGTGATTATATGGAATTAGTTAACAACTTAGTAGATTATTTTACTACATTGTTACAACATGGTGGCTTAATATTTGGAGTATTATTAGTGCTTTTAGAATCTATAATACCTGCATTACCTCTTGGTGTCTTTATTGCCTTAAATATAAACGCCTATGGAACATTTTTAGGTATAATAATATCTTGGCTATCTACATGTTTAGGATGTTATTTATCATTTTTATTTTTTTCTATATTTTCAACTAGATTTTTAAATAGAATGAAAAAGAAAAAGAATTTTAATAAAATTATTAATAGAATGAAAACGATTAATTTTTCAAATTTAGTTGTTTTAATAGCATTACCATTTACTCCAGCATTTGCAATTAATATTGCAGCAGGATTAGTAGGTATTAGCAAAAAAAAATTCTTAATAGCTCTATTAACAGGTAAAATATTTATGATAACATTTTGGGGCTTAGTTGGAAAAAGTTTGATAGAAAGCGTAACTGATATAACATCATTGATAATAGCTAGTATCCTAATTATAATTGCTTATTTTATATCTAAATTTATTAATAAAAAAATGAAAATAGAGTAGTAGAGGTGATATAATGAATTATATTATAATTGGTTTATTGATAGTAAATTTAATATTAATAATAATATCTTTATTTAAAAATATAAATGAAAGTAATATTACAGAAAGATTAGGAAAATTAGAGTTAGAAATAGTAAAAGAATTAAGTGATTTTAAATCTGATTTAAATCGTAATATGAATACAGACTTTAATAAGTTAAATGAGCAAGTAGAAAAAAGATTAATGTTAATTAATGAAAAAGTAAATGAAAGATTAGATGAGAATTTTGAAAAAACTAATAAAACTTTTACTTCAGTTATAGAAAGACTTTCTAAAATAGATGAAGCTCAAAAGAAAATTGAAAACTTATCAACAGATATAGTTTCATTACAAAGTATATTAACTGATAAAAAAAGTAGAGGAATTTATGGAGAAATAAATTTAAAACAAATATTATCAAGTGTTTTTGGTGATAAAAATGATAAAGTATATAGATTACAATATACTATGAGTAATAATTTAATTGCAGATTCAGTTTTATTTGCTCCAGAACCATTAGGTACTATAGCAATAGATTCAAAGTTCCCTTTAGAGCACTATCAACATATGGTTGATAAATCTTTATCTAGGTTAGAAAGAGAAAAGTATGAAAAATTATTTAAAGCTGATGTAAAAAAACATATAGATGATATAAGTCAAAAATATATTATTCCAGAAGATGATATAAATCAAGCAATAATGTTTTTACCGGCTGAAGCAATATTTGCTGAAATAAATGCATACCATCAAGATATAATAGAATATGCTTATAAAAGACGTGTCTGGATAACTAGCCCAACTACTTTAATCTCAACCTTAACAGTAATTCAAATGATTATAAAAAATATAGAAAGAGATAAATATACAAAAGTTATTCATAATGAATTAAATAAATTAGGAATAGAATTTGGAAGATATAAAGAGCGTTGGGATAAATTATCTCGTAGTATTCAAGCTGTTAATAAAGATGTAGAAAATGTTTCAATAACTGCAGATAAAATAAGTAAAAAATTTGATACTATTAATAAAGTAGAAATTGATAAATTAATAGAAAATAAAGAATAGTAATATTCTTTTTTTGTATAATTAAAAAAAAT
The DNA here is from genome assembly GCA_947632685.1 of uncultured Bacilli bacterium. GTDB lineage: Bacteria > Bacillota_I > Bacilli_A > RF39 > UBA660 > UMGS995. The sequence goes on from CANRQD010000015.1 coordinate 15,478, forward strand.
ATCTGTATACTATAATTAGATAATTCATAAATATAATTAGGGAGTAAAAATGATAACGAGGATTATATTATTTTTAATTGGTTTTGTATTTATGATAATAGGTTTTTCCTATTTTATAATATATATAAATTTACTTAGTTTTGGTTATAATATATATGAATATATTAATTATTGTTTAACCAGATATGAATGTTGGCTACTGATAATTGGATTAATTATAACTTCAATTATCATACTTAGAAAGGGGAAAAAACATGTTAAATGTTTATGATATAATTTTGAATTTATTAGATAGTGATAGAATATATGAATCATTTGAATGGAATAAAAAAGATAATATAGAACATATAAAAAAAATTCCTATGGTAAGAGTAACAACTAATGTATTAGATGATATTATAAATAGTACTTTTATAATAGATAATAGTTTTTTAAATGATATATATAAAAAATCTGAAGTATATACAGATATAGGTGTATCTAAAATAGATTATTCAGCATTATTTACAGATACATATAAAGTAGTAGCAGTAGAATTTAATAAAGAGGGAAAGTCACTGTTTAAGAGTTATTTATTACTAGATGAAGAAGAAGAAATATTAGATTTAAGTAATCAAATAGAATTAAAAAATATAAATTATAAAGTATTGAAAAAAAATAAAAATAACTGTTTATTAACAAGAGAAGAAGAATTTAGAAAAAATTATTTATTGAAAGAATTAAAAACTGCATATAAAAATAAAAAATATCAAAAAATAAATTATTTATATGAAGAGATATATCCTAATGATAAAAATGATTCAGTAAATAAATACAAAATATTATTAGATGAAATAGAAAATAATTATAGTAATAAATATGATAAACTTTATAATATTGTTAGATTAACTCATAAAAAGAAAACTACTAATTAGTAGTTTTCAGACTGTTGACAAACCCCTAGAATTTTTCTAGAGGTTTTCTTATGCAACTTTTAAAAATTGAACTTTGATAA
>CANRQD010000016.1 GCA_947632685.1 uncultured Bacilli bacterium
TATCAAGTTTTAATATTGATACAACTGAATCTTTTGCTTTATTATAATATTTAACTTCTACTGTTTTAGCACTATCAGATATTGTAAATTTTTGTTTTTCTGTACTTAATTCATATCCATCTGGTGCTTTTACCTCTTCTACTGTATATGTACCATTAGCTATATCTTTAATTTTATAAGCTTTATTAGTTGAAGTAAATCTAGCTATTTCTTTACCACTTGAATTTTTTACTGATAATACTGCTCCTGCAACAGTTGCATTAGTATCTTTATCAAGTTTTAATATTGATACACTAGTAGGTTCTTCCTTAGGTTTAGTAGCATTAACAGTAATTGTATCTGAAACACTCTTAGTATATGGTTGTAATACTGCCATTGGTTGAACATTATTATTTTTTGGTGCATATTTATATGCTTTTTTAATTGTACTTGATGCTGTAACTTTAACTTTTGCACTTACAGTTTTACCCTCTTTAACTTTATCTACAGGAATCTTAATTAAGAATTTCTCATTTGCTTTAAATGAAGATTGATGATGACCATCAACATCTGTAGTAATTGTACCTTTAGGAGCATCAACTATTGAAACACTATATTTTCCATCAATATTTTTTGCATTAGCATCTATTGGTTTAGATACATAATATTTCTTACCAGAACCTAAAGTAGTTTTCTTTGTACTTACTTTAAGATTTAATGTAGGTTTTGAATAACCTTTCTTTTTAGCATCTTTAGCTCCATTAACTAATTTCTTTATATATTTTCTTAATCCAGATGCATCAGAACCATTTGTTTTAAATGAATTAGATAAATATGATGAACCAGTAGTATCATCTAAAAACCACCAAACAGCAGCCTGAGTAATATAATAATCCTTATTTTTATTACCCGTAAAACTTTTTTTAGGATAACCATTTTCAAGTATATAAGTAATACCTGCATTCATTTCATTTTGTAAATACTGAGTTGTATTTTTTGCACTACCTTTATGAATATTTAAACAATATCCATAACCTCCTCCTACTAAAGGTTTAATACTAAATCTTGTACCTGATACATAACCAGATAGCAATGTTGTATTACCTACCTTTACTGATTTTGGTGTAGCACTAGCAGATTCAGTATCTGCAAATACTAACATTGTTGTTAAAACAATAGCTGCCATAATTTTACTTATTTTGGAAATTACTTTTTTCATAAACTTTCCCCCTCCAAATTTGTGGCTATATTATAACACAGATTTTATTTTTTTGCAAGTTTTTTTTCAATCTTTGTAAATTCCCACTTTTTCTCACGTTTACTTATTATAAACTTTTTTTTTTAAAAATCAAGCTATTTTACTAAAATATATAATTTATATTATTTCATATATTTGACTTTTATGTATATATTTAGTAAAATCTATACAAAGGAGAATATACTATGAAAAATAATAAAAGTGACTTAAGAGTATATTTTATAAGTGAACCAAATCATAATTACAATCAACATTATATATTTTCAATTAGAAATAAAAATAATAACGGATTTAAATATTATCTGTTAAATCTTCCAAGTGATGAAAAACCTACTATAGAATTAAAAAGAGTTGATAATTCTATATTACTATTAAATACTTTAGGTGAAAGGCCTACTAGTTTAGAAACAGATACAGATGAATATTTAGAAGCATTATTTTTATTAGAATATTATTTTAAACAAATACAAAACGCTGAAGTAGTTGATGATGAATTAACTAGAATTAGAGAACTAGGAAAAAAAGCTAGACTAAATAGTATTACTAGTGATATAGGTCAATCAGATATTGCTATTATATCAAGCACATTAAAAAAATAAGAAATCTCTTATTTTTTTCTTTCTCCTATATTTTCCAACTCATCTATTTTTTCAATATTATCAATCGTTGGATTAATTTTACTAGTAACTATTATATAATCCTCTGCAACAGAAAATAAATCAACATCAGACATTGTATTAAACATTGGCTCATATAAATATGTATATGTATCATCATTACTATCTCCAATTATATGAAATAAAAACGCATACTCATCAGTTTTTCTATCTTTTACAGCTGATGTAATAATTCTATTCTTAACTCCAGAAAGATTTTCATCATAGGTTTTCATATTACCAGAATTTTTTATACTTAATTCTTGAAATACTGCATCTAATAGTTTCTCAATTGTTTCTGTTTGCTCAGAATATCCTAATACAGAAAAATCAGTACTTACACCTAATTCTAACAATTTAGGCATTTCACTTTCAAATTTTTTAGCAATATAATAATTACTAGCATAATCATTTTTATTTTTTGATAGTATTAAATCAGGATCTATAAATTGATATGCCATAGTTAAAATACTATTTCTAATTGAATACACATTAATATCATCTTTTTCTATTTCAGTAAATAAATCATTTAACTTTTTTACTAAAATTATGGGATTAAAGTTACTAGAAATATCAAGTTTAGATATATCAATTCTATTAATTATTTTAAGCATTAATGTCATCCATTCATCCACATTATTATCATTAATGCAATCATATAATCTATTTTCATCTTCATCATTAATTTCTTCATTAAGTTCACTCAAAATTTTTTCATTAACAAGTACTATTATATTATTTTTCCATTTAGATAAATCTAATTTTTTTATATCATTAACATTACAATTATTTAATTGAATTATTTTCCCATATTCACAAGGTATAGATTGAACAACTCTATAAAATTGATTTTTAGTATTTTCACTTAAATGAGTATAATACAAATTATTTTTAAAATAACTTTTTTTAACTATTTCAATACCGTAATCATTATAATCAAGTTCTGATACTACCTTACCTTTATTTTTTTTAAAATAATAATTTTTTAAATATCCCAATTTTTTATCAATACTTTCTATTTCTTGCTCTGACATAACAGAATTAAGTATTTCTCCACCTTGATATACAATTTGACCATCAATAGAATATGGAATATTATTAGCAAAATGTTTAGTTCTATAACCCATTTGAATATTACCAAGATCAGCACTCAAAGTTAAAAAATAATTTTTATCATCATCACCCTTACAACATACAAAATAATGATATATATCTAAAGTACTATTATTATCTTTAATAGTATTATTTTTTACTGTTTTAATAATTTGAGATTCAATACCAATTTTATCAAATATAGTTTTTAATGCCTTTGAACAAGATTTACAGACTACTTTTTTTGTCAAATTTTCATTATTATAAATAGATTTTAATTCCTCTACTGATAAATTTTTTTTATCTAATTTATTAAAAACTGAAAAGAAAAAATCAGCATCTTTACTTAATCTCTTACCTAATTCCAAATAAACATACCTTATTTTTTCATTTTTAGTATAACTACTATCAATACCATTAATAATTTCTTCTATTATTTTTTCTGTTTCATCCATATTATCCCTCTTATTTTAATTATAACACGTATAATACTGATTAGTAAATGGATGAAGTTGCAAATCATTTATTTACTAGTATAATATTGTTGGTAAAACAAAAGTAGAAAATGATATTGAAATTTATTACAGAAAAAAACGTAATGAAGGTAAACATCATTACGCAGCCATCATTGCTTGCACAACTAAACTCCTTAGAAAAATTTTAGCTTTGTGTAAGCAATTAGATAAGTAGTCATCACCACTTGACTACACTTATATTATATTACAAATCAACACATTATTTCTAAATTTTTAAAAATTTAGAAATTTTGTGTCTTTTTGTAGTGTCTATAATATCATAAAAATTTATTATTGACAAATCTTAGAATGTCAAAAAAATTGTATAAATAATATACTAACTTATCTAATTTACATTACTATACTCTAATTTGACCAAGCAATTTGTTGCTCTTTAACAAGAGGATAACTTATTAAATTATTTCTATTTATATCTTCATGATACATATTAACTGCCGTAATTTGACTATTAGTATATGTTTTATAATAAAAAATTCCTTTACTAGCATTAATACAAGTAGAATAAATTGTATAATAATCTTCTCCACTATCTAATGTAATACTACCATTTACTACACCTACACTATCAAGAATATGAAAAAATTGTGAAAGACTACTATCCTTATTTGGAATAAATTTAGAGTTAAGCATTAAAAATGATGTTTTAACAAAACGTGAAGGAGAAGAAAAATCTCCAGGTAAGCCAATACTACCTATACCTTTACAGAATGGTTTAAGCCCTAAGTCGCTAGAAAAACAATTTTTAGGAATATTAGTTTCAAGATTAAAATACTGCGCTAAATTAGACATATGAAAATCAAATGGAGGATTATTAGTTAATACATTTGCAGAATTATCATATATTTTCATACCATCTTTTGTACATTCTAAAGTAATTGAGGTATTTTTATCAGCAATATGCCAATGTAGTTTAGTTACTGGAAGATTATCATTAAATGGAATATCAACTAAATTAGTTTGTTTTAATAGTTCTTTTACTTGATATATATTTTCACATTGTCCAAGTATCCATAAAATCAATTCATACGGTGTAATATTTGCCTTATTATAATCTAAATCTTTCGTATAATAAGCATTATCTGGAAAATTAAGCCCTGATATACATAAACCTTTTTCATTAGCAGCTTCTGCATAAAGCGGATAATTATCTACAATTGTTGCCATACCAATCATTGAAAAATGTGTTTTCATAGCATTTACTTTTTTAAAGTTAATTATATAATTTCTAGGTGTTATTACAACACGTTCTGAAAAATCATACTCTAAATCCATATTTCTACCAAAATAAAAATCTTCAGTTTTTAAAGCCATACTAGTACACATATTATCACCTATATAATTATATTTAATTATTTAAAATTTAGAATTATGAAATAATTTCAAATATTACAACAATAGTAATTAATGAATATGTATTAATAATTCTCCCATAATAGCGCCCATTAAAGACATAATATAAGATAACTTACATAAAGAAATTATAAAAAATATTATGCTAAAGATTTATAAAGTATTTTAGTTAAATTTTAATAACAAATTACATTTTATATTAATAGTAGATAAAAAAAGAAGCCTAACTTCTTTTATTTCTTACATATATTTCTATCTTTTCAATTATAAAATACATAAAATATGAAATAATTCCAAGTATTACAACACCGGTAATTACTAAATCTATATTAAATACTTGAGAACCATACATTATTAAATAACCTAATCCATTTTTAGATACTAATAATTCTCCCATAATAACCCCTATTAAACTCATAGATATATTAATTTTTAACGCATTTATTATTGTTATATAATTACTTGGTAAAATTAATTTAAAAAATATTTGTCTTTTAGTTGCTTTAAATGATTTTAAAAGTGTAATATAATTTTTATTTGTTGCTATAAAACCATTATATATATTAATTATAGTAATAAAAGTATTAATAAGTAATGCCATAAATATAATAGAATTTATACTAGCACCTACCCAAATAATTATTAAAGGTCCTAAAGCTACTTTTGGTAATGAATTTAGTATTGTTAAATATGGATCTACTATTTTAGAAATAATTCTATTACTCCAAAGTATAGTAGCTACTATTAAACCAATTATAGTGGCAATAAAAAAACTTACTATAACTTCATATAACGTAATTCCTATATGTTTAAATAAACTACCATCTGCAAATAAATTAATCGTTGTTTTTAGTACATTACTTGGACTAGACGATAAAAAATTATTAATAATATTATACTTTGATAATAATTCCCAACCTATTAAGAATATTAAAATAATTAAAAATCTAAAAATAAATACTATAATTTTTTCTTTTTTTAATTTGTTTAAATATTCTTTATGCTCACTACTATATGTGTACATCTAAATCCCTCCAAATCATGTCATAATATTTAGAAAATTCCTTACATTTTCTATTATTAATAGGAGTAGATTTATTGGATAGTTTTATATCATATATTTTTTTAACTTTTGAGGGTCTTTTAGTCAATACAATTATTTTATCAGACATACTTATGGCTTCAGCTATATCATGAGTTACCATAATTGCAGTTTTACCTTCATTTTTAATAATTTTATAAATATCATCACTAATTGCAAGACGAGATTGATAATCAAGTGCTGACATAGGTTCATCTAAAAGTAAGATATCAGGTTTAATAGCAAGAGTTCTAATAAGTGCAACTGTATGAATACAATAAAGACACTTTTAATACAATTCTAGCTAATATATTTCTAATTTTATTATCCCCAAATAGATTTTAATATGTTTACTTTATTCTAATTCATATATTATTTTCTATTTTCAGTTATATTTGTCTATATGAATATTATTATTAAAAATTCCATTTAATTTTAATATTTCTACTACTTATTTCTTTATTTATTTTTCCAATATAGATTTTATCAATAAATTCATCTACAATAACTTTGTTTAAATTATTAAATTTTTTATATTTACTAAAATTTTTTTTATTATATTTTTTCATATCATCTTTCAACATATAATATGAGATTTCACTTTCAATTGATTTAAGTTGATCTTTATACTTTTTTTTACTTTTATTATAGCTTTCCATTAAATCTTTAAATTGTTCCACTGTAATAATACCATTTACTTTATCTTCATAAATATTTTTTAGATATTCACTTATTTTTAAAATTCTATTATAAGTTTCTTCTCTTTGTTTATTTAAAGCTTTTATCTTATCAGTAAATCTATTATTTTTATGTTGTTTATCCATATCTTTTAATTTCTCTTCATTATAATATTTACTAATTTTTTTATTTATTTCATTTAAAATTACATTTTCCAATTCATCATATCTAATTGCATGTTTATTAATACAGTCATTATAACCATCACGATTATTTGAACATTGTAAATATTCATGTTTTGAGGAATTTTTCTTTCTCATATAATGATTACATTCAAGACAAAATATTTTTCCAGAAAAAATATGAACAAGACCTGTTTTCTTTGTAGGTTTAGTTCTTTCTTTCATAGCAACTTGTACTCTATTAAAAGTATCTTCATCAATAATAGCTTCATGAGTGTTTTTTATTTTAATCCACTCTTTTTTATCTTTATGTTTTATTTTGTGATTTTTATAACTTATAGTAGTTCTTTTTCCTTGAATTAAATGTCCTAAATAAACCTCATTATTTAAAATAGTTTTAATAGCATTCGTGGTCCATTTTATATCTTCTCTAGGTCTATTACTAATTATATTTAATTTGATTCCTTTTCTGTATTTATATAACGATGGACAAGGTATTTTTTTATTATTTAAATGCTTTGCTATGGCTGTAAAACCCATTCCTATTAGATATAAATTAAAAATTTCTTTTACTATTTCTGCAGCTATAGGATCAACTACTAATTTATTGTTATCTACATTTGATATTTCATAGCCAAAAGAAGCAAAAGGAGAAATAAATTCTCCATGCTCCATTTTGGTTTTAAAAGCACTACGAATATTATTAGATACATCTTCTAAATACCATTCATTTACAAGTCCATTAATTTGTCTGGATTTTTTATTTCCTTTATTATCTGTATCAGCATTATCAGAAAAACTTATAAATCTTACTCCCCATTCGATAAATTTATTATGTAAATATTTTTCTATAATTTCCATATCTCTTGAAAATCTTGATTGACTCTTACATAAAATTACATCTATTTTACCATTTTCACAATCCTTTATAAGTCGTTCAAATTCTGGTCTATAAGTTCCTGCTCCTGATAAGTCTTCATCACAATATTCATCTACTAAAAGGAATTCAGATCTTTTCTGTATTTCCCCCATAAGTAAATTTCTTTGATTTTTTATTGATTCACTGTCATCTAACATATTCTGTTTATTTTTATCTTCATCAGATAATCTTAAATAAATACCAACTCTTAATAAATTATTACTCTCAACATTATCCATTTCATTCATAATTATTACCTCTATTCTTACGGCAATAATTAATTTTTAAATTAAACTTATAACCGATATCATTATAAAATCTATTTAGAAATATTAATATCCAACTCCATAAATTCAATGATTTTATACAATTTCTTATTAATTATTTCTTCTATTTTCTTATCGGTTAAATCTTCATCTATGATATTTATAACATTATAATTCATTTGTTTATCCTTTTAATTTTTAATCTTAAGAATAATTAAGACTTTCATAATCATTTCTTTTGAATTTTTATTCATATTATTATTCCTCCTATCATTATCTAATTTAATTTTTAATATATTTAATTAATCACTATATATCTACAAAATTTATTATATTTAATGTAGTATTATGAGGTTATAAAGTCTACTTATTAAAAGTTAGTAATTACAGTATATTTTATTTTTTTTTATTCATAATATTACTTTTTAATACACTAAAAAAGCATAATACTCATAGATTATTACTTGAAATAACATATATATTTTTATTAATTCTTTACAATATATCTTATCCCAAACTTAATTATATATCTATAAGTTTATGCTAACATAAGTTTTATATATTATTTTATAATTTATCATTATATATACATATTCATCCAATTTTAAATATTCTATAAATGATTTATTTTTTAGTTCTTATAAATAACTATCAATATTTTTATTTTGATTACTTTTTAATAAATTTTCTTTTTCTTGCATAATTTTTTTCATATATAATCCCCATTATCAATAATCTTATCCATAAATACTAATATATTACTATAAAATTAATTACTTTTCTTTAACTTATATTCTATATCATAACTTTGAATATATAAAATACCATAATTAGTATTATAAAACATACCTATTATTTTGTATTTACCATCTTTTTTTGGTAAAGCATTATACTCGTTTGTTGTCATATTGTATATAGAATAATACACGTGTTTATCTTTTTTAAATGTTGATGAAAAAAACTCTTTCATACTTTTATCATAATTAACAGAAGACACCCAATTAGGATTATTCTCTATACTTAAAATAATATTAGAATTATCTTCATAATTATATTTTACTGTCATAGTAATAAAATTATATTTATTTTTATCTATCACACCACTATATTTTGTAATATCAGATGATATTGACTTTTTTGGTATATTTATTCCAATGATATCTTTATATTTATATATATTATCATATCCTTCATTTAACACTGGATACAATGAAAAAGATCCATATATTAATAATATTATAGTTATTATAATACCACCAACAATATTTTTAGTACACTTTAAACCCTTTAATCTAAATATTATACCAAGTATAATAGATAATAATGGTATAGGTATTAAACAATAGAATACCCACATATAATTAGTACTATTAGTTAATTCATTCATAATACTAGAAACAATTAATCCAATCCATAAAGTTGCTATAGTAATAATAAATAAGGTAATCATTAAATATTTAATAACAGAATAATTTTTAATATTAGTAGTCTTTTTATTTTCAATTTTTAATTCTTTCTTTTTCGATTTTTTGCATTTACTTTTAATTATATTTATGATAAATATAATAATTAAGCTTATAATAAACCAAATAAATATAAATATAAAATCTACTATAATTATATCTGAAAATGTTAATGGATCTTTATCTCCTTTATCAGAAATTAATAATAGTAATGATAAAATTATTTCTACAATTGAAGGTATACAAAATAATTCAAAAAATATTTTAGACCTAAATATACTCTTTTTTTCATAATTTTTTACCACAATAAACACCTCTACTATCTAAAGTATAGTATATAAATTATTCATTATCAATATTAAAATATACATTTTTAGATTTAAATATTTAATTTAATCCTATGATTCATAGAGTTATTTCTCTTGATATCTGTATATTATGAATATAGAAAGAAGGAGTTTTTATAAAAAAATATAATTAATTATTGCCAATAGTGTTCTCATTGCATTCATGCAACTCTTTGTCGCATTCCACCAGATAAACTAGATGGATATTTATCTTTAAAATCATATAAGCCATAAGTTTTTAATAATTTTAATACATATTCTCTACTTTCTTCATTGAGTTTACCCGTAATTTCTAAACCTATTAAACAATTATCTAATATTGTTCTCCAAGAAAATAACGAATCATTCTGTAACATATAGCCAATACTTATATTATCTTTTAAGATTACCTCTCCACCTGATTTTTCTTCTAGCATAGCTAATATTGATAAAATTGTTGACTTTCCACAACCAGATGGACCTACTATTGATATAAAATCCTTTTCATTAACAGTAAAATTTATATCTTCTAAAGCTTTTATCTCACTTTTTCTATCATGATAAATTTTTTTTAATCCCTTCACATTAAGTATAGTATCTTTCACTATATCTCCTCCCAGATATATTATTTTATGAAGATTTATATATAATGACAATGACAATATACCATATTTATTAAATTTATTTATAACTTAAAACATATATTTTTATGGGAGGTAATTTATGAATTTTGATTATAGTTTTGGAAACAAATTTTATAAATATTTTGGTAAGGAAGGTATTGAAAGTATAAAATATGATATAGTTGCACCCGAACAATCACAAAATGTTCAACCTGGTATGGAATATTTAATGAATCCTAGACCAATATTTGATAATCCTAATTATATGGGAAGTGGTAAACTCAAAGGGAAAGTTGCCATTATAACTGGAGGAGATAGTGGTCTTGGAAGAGCTGCTGCAGTAGCATTTGCTAAAGAAGGAGCTAAACTTGTCATACCATATTATAATGAACATCAAGATGCTAAAGAAACTAAAGATTATATAGAAAAAATGGGTGGAGAATGTATTATAATGGCTGGTGACATTACAGATAAAAATTTTTGTAAGTCAATTGTTGCTACAACATTACAGAGATTTGGGAAAATAGATATATTAATAAATAATGCTGGAGTACAGTATCAACAAGATTGTCTAGAAAATATTAGTGATGAGCAATTTGATAGAACTATGAAAGTAAATATATATGGAATGTTTTATTTGACTAAAGAGGTTCTACCACATTTAAAAAGTGGTGCTTCAATTATTAATTTAAGTTCTGTTACTACATTTTATGGAGAACCACAATTAATTGATTATGTAACTACTAAAGGTGCTATAGTTGGATTTACAAGAGCTTTAGCAAGAAATCTAGCTTTAAAAAATATTAGAGTAAATGCAATTGCTCCAGGATATTATTGGACTCCACTTCAACCTGCCTGTTGGGTAAAAGAAAAAATTCCATCTCTAGGAGCTGATGCTGCAATGGCAAGAATGGCAATGCCTTATGAACTTGCTCCAACCTTTGTATTTTTAGCCTCAAATGATTCAAGTTATGTAACAGGTCAAGTACTTCATAATAATGGTGGCCAAGTAATGGGTTAAAACAAAAACTACACATAAGATGTGTAGCTTTTTTATTCCAAATTATTTTATATCATACATTAATTTTTCATAAGATACTTTTTTATCTAATGCACCATAATCAATCATAATATCTTGTAAATGATCAAATGATTCTTTACTAAATTTTGTTGTTTCAGGCCATGTATCAGCTTCTCTATATCTTTTTACTGCACTCTCTAAATCATTTAATGAAGTATCAGGAAACTGTTTTAATATAGTTTGAGCTACTTCTTTATCAGTATGATTTTTAACATAGTCTAAACCTTTTTGAATAGCTTTATCAAAGTTTTTAATTAATTCTTTATTTTTTTCAATGTAACTTTCTCTAGCAGAATAAGATGTATATGGAACTACGCCACCAAGTTCACCAACTGATGCTACTACATAACCATAACCTTGTTGTTCAACTTCAGTTGCATTTGGTTCAAATAATGTAACAAAGTCACCTTGTCCTCCAATAAATGCTCCACTCATTGCTGCAAAGGCAACGGAAGTATCAATATTTACATCATTTTTAGGATCAATACCATTTTGTTTTAGAGCATATTCTAATGTCATTTCAGGCATACCAGCTGCTCTTCCACCTATTACACTTTTTCCTTTTAAATCTTCTAATTTAAAATTATCATATTTCTTTCTTGATACTAAGAAAGTACCATCTTTTTGTGTAAGTTGAGCAAATGTCTTTAAGTAATCTTTTTCTCCTCCATTATATACATAAATTGTTGCTTCACTTCCAGAAAAACCAATATCTGCATCACCAGATAATACTGCTGCTGTTACTTTATCAGCTCCAGATGTTAAAACTAAATCAATATCAATACCATAATCTTTGAAATAACCTTTTTCTATTGCAACATATTGGGGTGCATAAAAGATTGTATGAGCAACCTCTGCTAAAGTGACTTTAGTCGTATCCTTTTTATCGGACTTATTGAAATTTAAAAATACAGCTAATGCAAGTACTAAAACAATAATACCACTAACTATATATATAATAATCTTTTTCATATATTCCCCTTTCAATCAAAGTATTATATGTATTTATCTCATTATTGTTAATTTTCAAAAAATAAAAACTGATATTTCTACCAGTTTCTATCATATTTAACATGTAGTTTTAGCTGTACAAACATTAGCTTTTTCTAAGCATTTAAATATACACTCTATTTTCTTTTTAGATTCATTATTCATTTCTTTTGATAATTTCATATATGGATCATCTTGTTTAGAACTTAATCCATCAGTTAATTCTTCTGCTTTACCATTAACAACTGCTACTATATTAGGGGCATAAATTCTTTTTTCACCAGTTGAAATTTCTTTATTTTCTTCATCAATTAAAGTATAATCGCCTAAAACATTATCAAGTTTTTTTATTAGCTCCATATATGATTTAGAGCCTTCTTTTTTAGTAGATACTTTACCATCAGTTAATACCTTTTCATCTCTTATATCTTTAATATCAACATAATATATAGTATCAATATCCTTTTCTTTGGCAACAGCTATTAAATTTTCAATAATACTTCTACACCATGGACAATCATTAAAACCAAAATAAACAACAAAAGTATCACCATTATCCATCTTTTTAACTATATCTTTTGCAGAAGAATACTTAATTGGATTATTTATATCGATATGAACCTCTCTAATTTTTTTACTATCTTTTTCACGAGTTTTATTATTTAAACTTTCATATTCTTCTTTAAATTTATATGAATCCTTATTTATATCACTAGTATTATTAAAAGTAAATAATAAAACTAATAATACTAATAAAGAACTAAGTAATATAACAATACCTTTATTCTTCATTTTAACACCTCTTCCATATATTATTTTAATAGTATTTTCGACATATTTCAACTAATATATATAAATTAATTACTTTTTTTCATCTCTTCTAATCTAGCTTTTACTAAAAATATTAATTCCATTGGAGCATCTATTTTATTTAATACTAATAAACTATCTTGAAGTTTTGTCTTTAATGGCATCTCATCACTAATCTTTTCAGCTTCCTCTTTATAATTAAAATTATCAATAGGATTAATTTCTATAAAATCTCTAATATAGTCTTCTATGTCCTTTAATATATAAACTTTTAAATCATAGTTATCCATTTCTCTAACACCAAAATAACCACCTACTAGATATTTAAATTCATCTCTTAAATCCATAAAATCATTACCTTTCGTATATATAGTGTACCGTATTTAAAAAAATACTCTATTTTTATTAATGTAGATTATCACTTGATTTAGAATTAAGATCTAAATCTGCTACTCTCCCTATTTTATAAGCATAATATCCAGCAGCTGCAATCATTGTAGCATTATCAGTACAATATTTCATTTTAGGAATTGTAATATCGATATTAAGCTCTTTACCTAAATTATTAATTTCATTACGAAGACCTTTATTTGCAGCAACACCACCAGCTACTATTAAATTTTTGATATTATAGTTAATTATTGCTTTTTTAGTTTTATTAATTATAGATGATATAGCAACAGTTTGAAATGATGCTGCTAAATCAGATTTATTAATTTTTTCACCACGTTGCTCTAACTTATGATTTAAGTTTATAACTGCACTTTTTAGTCCACTAAATGAAAAATTATAACTATCATCATTTAAGGGAATTGGTAATTTATAAGTAGGATTTCCTTCTCTTGCAAGCGCATCAATCTTAGGACCACCAGGATATTCAAGTCCTATAACTCTAGCAACCTTGTCATAAGCTTCTCCTATAGCATCATCTAAAGTGCCACCAAGTTTTTCAAATTTGTAATGATCTTTCATTAATACAAGTTCAGTATGACCACCACTGACTACAAGTGCAAGAAGTGGAAATTTCATTTCTTTTTCTAAACTATTAGCATAAATATGACCTGCTATATGATGTACTGGTACTAATGGTTTATTATATATAAATGATAATGTTTTAGCAGCTTCTAAACCTATCAATAATGAACCTATTAAGCCTGGACCATAAGTAATTGCAATAGCGTCTACTAAATCAATTTTCATATTAGCTTGTTCTAAACATTCTTCTATTACAATAGTTATATTTTTTACATGTTCTCTACTTGCTATTTCAGGTACTACTCCTCCATAATTTTTATGAATATTAATTTGAGAAGATATAACAGTTGCTATTTCTTCCCTACCATTTTTAACAATAGAACAACTAGTTTCATCACAGCTACTTTCAATGCCTAATATGTATGTATCTTTCATTATACCACCAACTTCATTTCTTTATTATTTTAACATAAAAGACTCCTTTTTTCTAGATAAAGAGCCTTATTCTCTAACCATTAATATACCATCTGTTCCATTATAATAACCGTTTCTAATTGCTTTCTTTTTAAAACCAAATTTTTCATATAACTTTATAGCTATATAATTATCTATTCTAACCTCTAAAGAAATACTTTTGCAAACATCGCTAATTAATTTATTCATAAGTTTTGTAGCAATACCATGACCTCTTTTTTCTAAAGCAACTTCTATTTGATTTATCTCACATCTTTCATAAATATCACTATAATAGATATATCCAATAACTTTATCTTTTTCTAAATATATTAAATATTTAGCATATGGATTATTAGATAGTTCCTTTTGTACATCTTCTATATTTATAAAGCTATTATTAAGTAAATATATGTTACTATTAGTTAATTCAACTACCATTTAATTTATTTTCCTCTGCAGCAGTTAATTTTAAATATTCTGGATTAACCATATGTGGATTAATATCTTTTTTATCGACATATTTATTAACTATTTTTAATATATCTGGGTTATATTCACACTTTTCACCTTTTAAATTTATTAAATCATTAGTTATAAATAGGTAATCTTTATTTAATTTATTATATAAAGATTCAAGTTTTATATATGATGGTTTTAATATAGTAATATCATTATCATATATTGCAGCATATACATAATCATGACGTGCATCTATTATAGGAACTAATAATTTATCATTATTAATTGATACTGCCATAGCTTCTAAACTAGTTATAGTTGTTATAGGAATATTAAGACTCCAAGCAAAAACTTTTGCAATGGTTAACCCTACTCTAATACCTGTAAATGAACCTGGTCCGTTAACAACTATTATTTTATTAATATCTGTAGCTTTTAAGCCTGTTTTATCAAACATTTCAACTATCTTAGGTAAAGCTATTTCTGATAAATTATGTCCTAATTCTTCTTGAACTTCTGTCAATAATTTTGAATCTTTAACAATTCCAGTATATAGATAACTTGAAGAAGTATCTATATATAATGTTGTCATAGCACTGCCTCACATAAATCTTCATATTTTTTACCATGAGGTGTAATAATAATTGTTCTTTTATTTTCATCATCATCTGAATTTTTAATCTTTATATCAAGTCTTTTATCTGGTAAATAATCTGTTATAGTATCACTCCACTCAATTATTGTAACACCTTTTTTTGTATAGTATTCTTCGATAGGAAGATCATCTACTTTACCATCTAAACGATATACATCCATATGATACAAAGGTAATTCCCCAGTAGTATATTCTTTTATTATATTAAATGTTGGAGAAGTTACTTCTTCAGTAATTTCCATTGCTTGTGCAAAACCTTTTGTAAATACAGTTTTTCCACTTCCTAAATCGCCCTCTAAACAAATAACCATATTAGGAAATTTTTCAGACTCAATATTTTGAGCAAGCTCTATAGTCTCACTTTCAGAATACGTTACTACTTTATAATTCATTTAACATCACCTTTTTATATTATAATCAAAAATTATGACTTATACAACTAATTTACTAATAATTGATATTTATTTACACATAAAATTAAAAAAAGTATTATTGTTATGCAATAATACAATTATAAATATACAAAAAAAAAATCTTGGCTACTTCCTATTTTTGCATACACTATCGTCGGCGTAAAGTGGCTTAACTTCTGTGTTCGGGATGGGAACAG
>CANRQD010000017.1 GCA_947632685.1 uncultured Bacilli bacterium
TCATTACTATTTTCATTCCAAGTACCTTTAACTGTAACAGGAACAGTATTTATATACCATACATCATATGTAGGTGAATAACTGTCTCTTATTACATATTCAATATCGAAAATTTCATATCCATCAGGAACATTAACTATATTTTTGTGCTCATCGAAATAATAGTAAGCATTATTTCTTACAGAAAAAACATGACATCCAGCATCAAAAGTTTTTTCTTGTTCTTTACTAATTTCTTCAGAAATTGCAGTATTATTATCTTTATTATTAGAATTATCTTTTTCACCACATCCTGTTAAACTCACTGCTCCAATAGTTAACATAGTTGCATATACAGCAATTTTATTTTTAAATTTCATATTTCCACCTCTTTAAAAATTTGGCTATAATATACTACAAAATATTAAAAAAATCAAGAAATTAATAATTAATTATTCCTATACTAAATCTATATATTTTATTCAATTTGTGATAAAATAATACTAAAAAGGAGGTAATATTTATGTATATACCATTATATGTAAAAAGTAATTATTCATTATTATCTAGTGTTTTAAAAATAGATGATATTATTAATAATGCTATAGATAAAAATATTACCTCTTGCTCTATAAATGATACTACTATGTATGGGGTAATGGAATTTATAAAAAAATGTGAAAAAAATAATCTAAAACCTATAATATCTCTTTCTATTACTTTAGATGATAAAGAAATAGTTTTATTTGCAAAAACCTATATAGGTTATAAATCCCTTATAAAAATATCTACTATTAATAGTGAAAGACAGTTAACTGATGAAGATTTAGCCAAGTATAATAAAGATTTATTAGTAGTTATTCCTTATTTAAATTTAAAAGATAGTGATGAGTTTTATTATAAATTAACTAATATATATGATGATATATATATAGGTTTTACTACTTTAACAGAAGAACAACTTGCTAAAAAAATAACTAACCAAGTGGTATTTTTTAAAGAAGCTTTATATTTAACTAAAGAAGATTCTGAATTACTAAAATATTTATATTTAATTAGAGATTCTAAAACTATTTATGATGATACTTCATATGATATTCTAAATCATGAATTAATAATTGATAATGTAGAGAGTTATTCTTCTGCAGAAGGATTATCAAGAACTTTTGAAATTGTTGATAAGTGTAATATAGAATTTCCTAAAGCTAAATTATTATTACCGATATATAAAGATACTATGAATATGAAACCTAGTGAGTTTTTGTTTGAACTTGCTAAAAAAGGACTTGCTAAAAGACTTAATAATAATATTTTAGATGTATATAAAAATCGTCTATCTTATGAATTAAATATTATAAATAAGATGGGATTTTGTAATTATTTTTTAGTAGTATATGATTTTATAAAATATGCTAAAAAGAATAATATTTTAGTAGGTCCTGGTAGGGGAAGTGCAGCAGGCAGTTTAGTATCTTATTCCTTAGGTATTACTGATATAGATCCTATAAAATATGATTTATTATTTGAAAGATTTCTTAATCCAGAAAGACAAACTATGCCTGATATTGATACAGATTTTCCTGATGATAAAAGAGATGAGGTAATTTCTTATGTTACTAATAAATATGGTTTTAAAAATGTTGCAGGTATTATTACCTTTGGTACCCTAGGTATAAAACAAGTAATAAGAGATACTTCAAGAATGCTTAAAATTCCTATTTATAAAGTTGATTCTCTATCTAAATTTATTCCTAATTTTACAAAAGAAAGTTTAGTAGAATTTTATAATAATAATGAGGTATTTAGAACTAGAATTGATAGTGATAAAGATTTAACTAAAATGTATAATATTGCTAGAAGAATAGAAGGTTTTCCAAGACATACATCATCTCATGCTGCAGGAATAATTATGAGTGAAGAACCTTTGGATGATGTAATACCCCTAACTTATTCAGATGGTGTTTATTTAAGTAGTTATTCTATGGAATATTTAGAGGATTTGGGTTTATTAAAAATGGACTTTTTAGGATTAAAAAATTTATCAATAATTAATAATATTTTAAATGATATAGAAACTAATTATCATAAAAAAATAGATTTTTCTAAAATTCCATTAGATGATAAAGAAGCTATAAATATATTTAAAACGGCAAATACATCTGGAATATTTCAATTTGAATCTACGGGTATGAGAACTTTTCTAAAGAAATTAGAACCTGATAGTTTTGAAGATATATCAGCAGCAATTGCACTTTTTAGACCAGGACCTGCTGGAAATATTGATACCTATATAAGAAGAAAGAAAAAAGAAGAAGAGATAACTTATTTAGATAAATCTCTAGAACCTATTTTAAAAAATACTTATGGAATAATGATTTATCAAGAACAAATTATTCAAGCAGCTAATATTTTTGCAGGCTATTCTTTAGGAGAAGCAGATATATTAAGACGTGCTATGAGTAAGAAAAAATTTGATTTATTAAAATCAGAAGAAGATAAATTTATAAAAAAATCATTAGAAATGAAAAGAGATTTAGATACATCTAAAAAAATGTTTAAATTAATTCTTGATTTTGCAGGATATGGTTTTAATAGATCTCATTCGGTAGCTTATTCACTTATAGCGTATAAAATGGCTTATTTAAAGGTTAGATATAAAAATGAGTTTTTTGCAAATTTATTAACTAGTGTAATAGGTAGTGAATATAAAACTAAAGAGTATATAGAAGAAGCAAAAGCTAATAATATTATAGTTGAAAGACCAAGTATTAATTTAAGTACAGATAGATATATCATAAATGATAATAAAATAATATATCCATTTTCTAATTTGAAATCTGTAGGAAGTGTATCAGCTAAATTAATATTAAAAGCTAGAGGAGAAAATAAATTTAGTGATATTTATGATGCTTTTAGTAGATTAGTAATAGAAAAAGTATCAAGTAAAACCTTAGAATGTTTAATCTATAGTGATTCATTTAAAGAATTTGGATATAACAAAAAAACGTTAATAGAAAACCTAGATAGTTTAATTAATTATGCAGAACTTACAAAAGATTTAGATCCATCATTAGTAATGAAACCTGATATTGAAAAATATGATGAGTTTAGTGATGAAGACCTTCTAGAGCAAGAAAAAAATGTTTTTGGCTTTTATCTATCTCACCATCCAACTACTAATTATTATAGAGATAATAAAAATTGTATTAAATTAAATGAAATAAAAAATTATTTTAATAGACAAGTAGATTGTTTAATTTTAGTAGAAAAAGTAAAAACAATAAAAACAAAAAAAGGTGAAAAAATGTCTTTTGTAACTGGTAGTGATGAAACAGCAACAGTTGATTTTACATTATTTCCTAGAACTTATAATGTATATCCTGATATAGCAAGAGGTGATATATTAAAAGTTAGAGGTAATGTCGAAAAAAGATTAGATGAATGGCAAATTATCGCTAATAAAATAAAAAAATTAAATGGAGAAGATAATGAAGAAGGATAAAATATTTAATATTTGTGTTTGGTGGTTAATGATTGATCAAGTGATAAAACTATTTATTACAATGAAAATGAAATTAGGACAAATAATTACTATAATACCTAATTTCTTTAGAATATATTATGTAAAAAATGATGGTGCAGCTTTTTCATTTTTTAGTGGTAAAACATACTTATTAATTATAATAAGTATGATAATATTCTTTTTCTTACTTAATTATATAAAGAAAACTAAAATTACAAATAAATTAGAAATTATATCAATAGGTTTAATTATGGGTGGCTTAGTAGGTAATTTAGTAGATAGACTTTTATATAAAGAAGTTATAGATTATTTATCATTTATTATATTTGGATATAATTTTGCGATATTTAATTTTGCTGATATAGGTATTGTAATAGGAGTATTTATATATATAATTTATATAATAAAAGATAATATAAAACATGTAAAAATTGACAAGTAATTTATTTTATAATATAATATGAACGCATTTAATTAGTAGGTGATAATGTGATTATTGTTGAAAAAGATAAAATTAGAATAGATAAATATTTATCAGAAAAACTAGAGCTTTCACGAAGTAAAGTTCAAAAATTAATTGCTTCTGGTAAAGTATTAGTTAATGATAAAGTAATAACTGCTAATTATAAAACTAAATTAAATGATAAGATAGAAGTTAATGATTCTTTAGATTTTAATATTACTGTAGAAAAAGAAAATATACCTATTGATATAGTATATGAAGATAAATATTTATTAGTGGTTAATAAAAAGAGTGGTATGGTAGTTCATCCAGCACCAGGAAATTATAATAAAACATTGGTAAATGCATTACTTTATAAATTTGATATTGATAAAACAACTGATATTCGTCCAGGTATTGTTCATAGACTTGATAAGGATACTAGTGGTTTAATGTTAGTAGCTAAAAATGAAAAGGTACATGATATGCTTGCTAAAATGATTAAAAATAAGGAAGTTAAAAGATGTTATATAGCGCTTGTAGAAGGAATAATTAATCATGAAACAGGAACTATAGATGCACCAATTGGAAGAGATAGTTATGATAGACAAAAAATGGCTGTAACAGATATTAATAGTAAAGATGCAATAACTCATTTTAAAGTTTTAAAAAGATATAAAGATAAAACTTTAATAGAGTGTATTTTGGAAACTGGTAGAACTCATCAAATAAGAGTACATATGAAATATATAAATCATCCAGTAGTAAATGATCCAATTTATAATAAAAAGAAAGCTGATTCTTTTGGACAAATGCTCCATTCAAAAAGTATAGAATTTATTCATCCAATTACAAAAGAAAAACTATCATTTGAAGTAGAACCTCCAAAAGAATTTTTAGATAAGTTGGATAAATTAGAAATTAATTGACTTATTGTAAATTTTTTGTTATAATATAACCTAATTTCAAGCAGTATTAGAGATAGAAAAGAGGAAAATATGGAATTTAAAATTTTAAGTGCAAAAGAAGAAGATAGTTTAACAAAACAAGAATTAAATGATTATTACAAAAAATTAAGAGATTATGCCCTAAATAGAAAACTTACTAATACAACGATTGGAGCAACTACTTTGGGACCAATTTTAAAGAATATAAGTAATAAATTAGCAATTATGGTAACAAAAATGTTTTCAGATAAAAATGTTGATTGGGTAGCTGATGGTCAAGAAAATATTCCTGTTGGCCCAGTTATTTTAGCCCATTCACATCAAGGTGTATTAGATGGATTTGTTTGGATACCTAAAATAAAAGAACATTGTCTAGTATTACATGGTGCGGATGTAAATAAATTATTATTAATGGCTCAATTAAATACAGGATTAATTTTAGTTAAAAAAGCTATGCCAGGAAGAGATAGTAAAGAGAAACAAACAAAAATAAAACAATATAATGAACAAGCAAAGCTGGATATGATAAAATTACTACTTGAAGGACATTCTATATCATATTTTCCAGAAACTACATGGAATTTATCACCAAATAAACTTCATTTACCAATCCATAATGGATTTTTATATATCGCTAGAAGAACGGGAGTACCAATAGTGCCAGTAGTACACGAATTTAGCTATGATACATCAACTAAAAAAGAACATATTACTAAAATTCATACTAAATTTGGAAAAGCAATATATATTGATTATAATGATAATATAGATGAAAAATTAGAAGAATATGATGAACAAATATCAACAATGAGATGGGACTTAATAGAAGAAAAGGGACTATACTCTAGGGATGAAATTTCAAATCAAGAATATATTAATTTTTTAGAAGGAAATTATAAGAACTTAAAATTAGGAAAATTAGATTTAGAAAAAGAAAGAGCAAATATCTATGGAGCTAGTGATGATTTTTATAAATTTCATTATATTAATGATGTAGCTTATAATGATAAAGGACAATTACTAGAAACAAAGGAAATTCAAAAAGTCAAAAAACTATGTCCAAAAAATACTATTATTAAATAATGGTATTTTTTATTTGAAATTTGTTTTTATATGATATACTAGTTATAATAATAAAGGAGGTAAAATAATGATTTCTCAATTTACTAATACATTTTTTCCAATCTCATCGTTAGCAATATCAATTTTTTTATGTATTTTATATTTTGGAAGAAAAAATGTTAAAAATAAAGAAACAAAATTGTATTCATTGTTAGTAATATGTGGATTAGTAGAATCAACATATTATGTATGTTTAACATTTGGGGTTGATTTAATATATAAGGATTATATGTATGGTATATTTCAGTACCTAAATAAAGTATTAGGTATTATCTATTTAGTCTGGATTACACTATTATTTTATTATGTAGTTTCAATTATTTCAGAGAATAAAAATATTATAATAAAAAATTGTTTAATATTTCTAACTTGTATTTTTTCAATTATTATTTTAGTTTTACCAATAGAAGTTTGGTGGGATCCACAAAAATATGTATCTAATTCATATGGTCCATCTTTAAATTTTTTATATGTAATATTCTTAATATATATATTTATTATGTTTATAATAGTAATTGTAAATAATAAAAGAAAAAATCTTAAAGGAAAATTTATACCACTATATACTTTATTTTTATTGATAATAATATCATTAATAGTGCGAGCTTTTGATCCTTTATTTAATATTACATCAAATATTTTATCATTAGTATTATTGGTAATGTACCATACTATTGAAAACCCAGATGTGAAAATGATTAATAAATTAGAACTTGCTAAAAATGAGGCTGAAAAGGCAAATCGTGCTAAAAGTGATTTCTTATCAAGTATGTCACATGAGATTAGAACACCACTTAATGCTATAGTTGGTTTTTCTGAAATGATAAAAAGTAGTGATAATATAGAAGAAATACATGAAGATGCAGAAGATGTAATAAATGCTTCTCATACTTTATTAGAGATTGTAAATGGTATACTTGATATTTCTAAAATAGAATCTGGTAAATTAGAAATTATTAATTCTCCATATAATGCAAAAGAATTATTTATGGAAGTTGCAAATTTAATGAAACCTAAAATACAGGAAAAAGCTCTTGATTTTCAAATTAGTATATCAGAAGATTTACCAAATACTTTATATGGAGATCATTCAAACATAAAAAAAGTAATTACTAATATTCTTAGTAATGCTTATAAGTATACAGATAAAGGATTTATAAAGTATACAGTTAGTTGTATTAATGATAAAGATATATCAAGAATAGTAATTTCTGTTGAAGATTCTGGTCGTGGTATTAAAAAAGAAAATATTGATAAATTATTTACTAAATTTCAAAGACTTGAAGAAGATAAAAATACAACTATAGAAGGAACTGGTTTAGGACTTGCTATTACTAAACAAATAGTTGAATTAATGGGTGGAAAAGTAATAGTACAAAGTGTTTATGGAAGTGGTTCTAAATTTACAATTATTCTAGATCAAAGAATAGAAAAGACTGAGGTAAAAGAAGAAGAGAAAAAGATAGATATTGATATAAATATACCAGATAAAAAAATATTATTAGTTGATGATAATTTACTAAATTTAAAAGTAGCAACTAAATTTTTAGAAAAGTATCATCCTATAGTTGAATCTGTTGATAGTGGATTTTTATGTCTAGATAAAATAAATTCTGGTAATAAATATGATCTTATTTTACTTGATGATATGATGCCTAAGATGAGTGGTGTAGAAACTTTAAAGAAATTAAAACAAATATCAGGTTTTAATACTCCATGTGTTGCATTAACTGCTAATGCTATTACAGGAATGAGAGAAAAATATTTATCGGAAGGCTTCGATAACTATTTAGCTAAACCTATTAATAAAGATGAATTAAAAAAGATTATTATAAGATATTTAGTAGAAAATGATAGAACAATAGATTTTGGAGAACTACCAAAAGAAATTTATGAAATAGGCAATACTAGTCAAATAGATATTGCTCAACCTGTAAATAATAATATAGAAGCTAAAAAAGAAGATACTAATATATCTTCAATTGAATATTTAAAAGAAAATAATATTGATATAGATAATGCTATTAATTTACTTGGTGATATTAATATGTATAATGATACACTAAAAGAATTTGTTGATAATAGTTCAAATCGTATAAAAAAATTAGAAAAATATAAAAATAATAAAAATATGACTGATTATGCTATAGAAGTACATGCACTAAAAAGTGATGCTAAGTATTTAGGCTTTATTTCTTTAGCGGATATTGCCTATGAACATGAATTAAAAAGTAAAGAAAATAATTTAGACTATATAGAAGCTAATTACAATAATTTAATTATTGAATTAAATAAAATTTTAAAAATAGCTAATAAATATTTAAATTTATAAATTATGTATTAAGTATATAAATCGTTAAACTAAGAATAGCTGCAAATAAACTTAAAAGTACATAAGGATTTAAATACTTAGTGCTTTTTTTATCTAATTGATTAGTTTCTTCATAAAGATATAGAGTTGATACAAAGGTACCTAAACAAGAAACAAATCCTAAAAATAGATTTTTTAATAAAAAGAATACTATAGTAAATGATTGATTAAATAAATAATTTATAAGTAAAGTTCTTTTATATTCATTTGGTATATTATTCCACTTGTAATTAATAACGACTTTATATATACTAATGGCAATGCAAATATATGTAATGCTCCATGCTATTGCATAAAATATATTAGGTGGTGCAAAAAAAGGTAAAGTTATAGTATCATAAAAGCTATAATCAACAGGGATAAGTGCAGTTAGAAACCAAGGTATTAAACATATAAGGAATATTAAAATTTTTTTAATAGTAATCACCTCTTTAAATATTTTATGATTTGATATATAATATTATTAGTGTTTTTTTTGAAAGGAAGATTTTTATGGAACCAGGTGGTGTTATGAATATAGAATTAGATGATAAAAATCTAATTGTTATGAAATTACTTCATTATTTTATAACAGAGAAAAATTACAATCCAATAATTCTTCAAGGCGTAGATAATGAAATTTGGCTTGAAAATATGGATCAAGATTATAAAATTGTTCGTATTGTATCTAATTATATTCACAATAATGAGCAATTTGATTTTGATATGTTTAAAACAAAAAGAATTGTTAAGAAAATAAAGAAAAAAACACTATCATTAAATGTTAATACTTTAAGTATATTCTTATCTTTAGGTGATAATGTTAATCTATCTTCTACAAAAAATATTGATTGTATAATGGTAAACGAAGAAGATGATTTAAAGAAAAATAATATTATAAAAAATATTTTTCCTGATTTAACTAAAAAATTAAGATTTAGTGAAGAAGGAATACAATTATTTGTAAAAATAACTAATGATATAAATAATCATAATAAAACTGATGCAGAAAAAGTTAATGAGGTATTTAAAATAAAAAAACCTTATATTACTTACTTTTTAGTAGCTATAAATATAATATTTTATTTTATACCACTAATTACAAATAGTTTTGATCAAGTTATAAATAATTTTTGTATATATGCACCTTATATTAGAAATGGAGAAATATATAGATTGTTCACTGGTATATTTTTACATGCTAATATTTTGCATTTAGCGTGTAATTGTTATGCATTATACTTGTTAGGAATGCAATTAGAAAGTTTTGTTGGAAAAGTTAAATATTTAATAATTTATTTATTTAGTGGTTTAACTGGAGCTTTATTTTCTATGATTTTTACTAATGGAGCATCAGTAGGAGCTAGTGGCGCTATTTTTGGTATAATGGGAGCTTTAGTATATTTTGGCTATCATTATAGAGTATATTTAGGTAATGTAATAAAAACTCAAATAATACCTATAATTATATTAAATTTAGCAATTGGATTTTTATCAAGTGGTATAGATAATTTTGCTCACATCGGAGGTTTAATTGGTGGAGCTTTAATTACTATGGGCTTAGGAATTAAATATAAAAGTTCTAATTCTGAAAGAATAAATGGGTTCGTATTAACTTTAATTTTCTTAGTATTTACAATATATATGGCATTTATTTATCAAGCATAAACTAAAGTATTTGCTAATATTTGTAATAAATGTTAAGATATTAATATAGACTAATGAGGTGATAATGTGAGTATGGAAAATACAAGTTTATTTAAGATAATTGACACTGATGTCTTAGAAACAAAAAGAATCTTACAAGAAGTATATGCAGCTTTAGAAGAAAGAGGTTATAATCCAACTAATCAACTAGTAGGTTATTTAATAAGTGGAGATCCAGGTTATATTTCTAGCTATAAAGATGCAAGAAAAAAAATTCAAACAATAGATAGAACTAAAATATTAGAAGTTCTACTTGAAAATTTTCAGGGTATAAAATGAAATATTTAGGATTAGATTTAGGTTCAAGAACACTGGGAATATCAATATCAGATTCTATCGGTATAGTTGCAACTTCATATAAGACTATTAGACATAATGAAGAGTATGATAAATTAATTATAGAAATTAAAAATATAGTAGCAAAAGAGCATATAGAAGCTATAGTATTAGGTTTTCCTAAAAATATGGATAATACTATTGGTGAAAAAGGAAATCTTAGTATAGCTTTCCAAAAACAATTAGAAAATAAGTTAAAATTACCAGTATATTTAGAAGATGAGAGATTAACTACTCGTCAAGCTGAATCTATACTAATTAAAAATGACACTTCTAGAAAAAAAAGAAAAAAAGTTATCGATTCATTAGCTGCAACAATAATATTACAATCTTTTTTAGATAAGAAAGGAAAATAAGTATGAAAAAAAATAAATTTGTAATGATAGATGAAAACGGAAATGAAGTAGAATATGATGTATTATTTACATTTGAAAGTGAAGAAACAAATAAAAATTATATAGTATATACTGATCAAAGTAAGGATGATAAAGGAAATGTACAAGTATATGCATCAATTTATGATCCAGAAAATCCTAATTCAAAATTTGAAAATATAGAAACAGAAAAAGAATGGAAGGTAATTGAAACAATTCTTGAAACACTTCAAGAAGAAATAAGTAAAAAACAAGATAAAACAAGTAATGAGCAGTAAGCTCATTATTTGTTATGGAGGTTAGTATGGAAAAGAGAAGATTAAAGAAAAAAGTTAAAATTCTATTAATTATTCTAATAAGTCTAGCTGTAGTTTTAATTGCCTCATCAATGAGTTATGTATACTTATCTTCTCCTATAGATAAAAATTCAAATGCAATTATTGAAGTTACTATAAAAAGTGGTATGAATAGAAAAGAAATTGCCAATACTTTAAAAGAAAGAGGAGTAATTAGAAGTAAATTAATATTTACTATTGTTACAAAAATTAATAATAAAAAGACTTTAAAAGCTGCTACATATCAGTTTCAAAAAAATATGTCTTTAAATGAAATAGTAGATATTTTAACAAATGGTAGTACTTATAATCCTGATATTGTAAAAATAACATTTAAAGAAGGAAAAACTATTAAAGATTATGCTTTAGAAATAGCTAATTATACTGATAATACTTATGAAGATGTAATCAATACAGTAAGTGATATAAATTATTTAAAAGAACTTATTAATAATTATTGGTTTTTAACTGATGATATTTTAAATGATAATTTGTATTTTGGTTTAGAAGGTTATTTATTTCCAGATACTTATGAATTTATAAATAAAAAAGTTGATACTAAAAAAATTATAGAAACTATGTTAAATAGAACAGAAAAAGAATTAAATGAATATAAAGGAACTATTGAAACATCAGGAAAATCTGTTCATGAAATATTAACTATGGCTTCAATTATAGAATTAGAAGGTATCAAAAAAGATGATAGAAAAATGATTGCAGGAGTCTTTAATAATAGATTAGCTAAAAATATGAATTTAGGTAGTGATGTTACAACATATTATGCTTTACAAATCGAAATGAAAACTGATTTAACATCAGCACAATTTGCAACAATAAATCCTTATAATACTAGAGCGGCTAATATGGGTGGGAAATTACCTGTTGGTCCAATATGTAATCCTAGCTCAATATCTATAGAAGCAAGTATAAATCCTACTGATAATAATTATTTATTCTTTGTTGCAGATAAAAATGGAAAAATATATTATGGAGAAACAGAAAATGATCATAATAAATTAGTAAATGAAATAAAGGAAGCAGGAAATTGGATATGGTAGATCATATTTATAATGATGAAATAAAAAAAATAAAAGAGTATGCAGAAATAAATAATGTTCCTATTATGCAAGATGAAGGAATATTATTTCTAACCTCTATTATAAAAAATAATAATATAAAAAATATATTAGAGGTAGGTACTGCTATAGGTTACTCATCAATTATGATGGCTTTAGTAGCTCCTGATATTAAAATAACCTCTATAGAAAAAGATGAAAGTAGATATTTAAAAGCTATAAATAATATTAAAAAATTTAATTTAGAAGATCGAATAACATTAATATTTAAAGATGCCCTTGATGTAAAATTGGATGATAAATTTGATTTGATTTTTCTAGATGCATCAAAAAGTCAAAACATAAATTTTTTTACTAATTTTAGTAAAAATCTAAATTCAAAAGGTCTAATTATTACTGATAACATGTCATTTCATGGTTATGTAGAAAAAACAGAAGATGAAATTAAGAGTCGTAATTTAAGAGGTTTGGTAAGAAAAATAAAACAATATAAAGAATTTTTAGAAAATAATGAAAACTATGATACTAAATTTTATGATTATGGTGATGGAATTGCTGTTAGTAAAAGTAAAATATAGCTAAAAGTCTTTTATTAAAGACTTTTTTTTGATATACTATGTATATAAAAGGGATGTTGATTAAAATGGGACATAGTTTTAAATTAAGTAAAAACTTAGATACAAAAAAAAATAAAAAAATAGACTATTCTTTAATACTAATGATAGTATTTATCTTAATTGCAATAGGTTCAATGATAGTATGTTTTGTATTATTAAATAAACCTGAAAAAGTAGTTTATATAGATAAAAAAAATCAGAAAAAAGACTATGTATATACAGTAAAGAAGGTAAAGAATGAAACAAGTGATGGATTAAGTGATAAAATACCAAGTATTAATATTGATAATAAAAATATAGAAAAAATAAATAATAAAATCCTAACTAATTATAATAATACTAAAGATAAAGGTGAATACATTTATAGTTATAATTATAATGTAAATGATAATGAACATATTTTATCGTTAAAAGTAGAATATTCTTATATTCCTGAAAACTTTAAAAAAATGGTAACTTTTTATGATACCTATAATATTGATTTATTAACAGGAAGTGTTATCTCAGATGATGAACTTTTGAAAAGATATGATATTAATAAAAGTAAATTAAATGATTTTATTGAAGCTAAATTTAAAAAATATTATAGTGATATTTTAAAAAAGAAATATTATACTAAGGAAGAGTGTAATTATACATGTTTCTTAACAAATAGAGGCTTAACAGATAATTATTTAGCTGGTAGTAGGTTATATGTAAAAGATGATTCACTTATATTATATAAATTTTATTTCATAGCTTCTGAATATTATGAAGAAGAATACTTTGGTGATAATCCATATGAAATAGTTGTAAAAAAAGCAAAATAAAAGTATTATAAAATGTGGTGATAAAATGAAATATATTCAAATATTAGATAGTGTCGTGTGTAGTAGTGATATAGATAGTTGTTGTAGTGATTATGGTATTGCACAATATATTTATGCTTTAAAGCAAGTAATGGAAATAATTCACTTTGTAGTACCTATAATTTTAATAATAATGATAGCTGTACAACTTATCAAAATGTTATCTTCACCAGATGATCCACAAGGTAAAAAAATGAAATCATTAATTAATAAAATTATTGCAACAGTATTAATATTTTTTATACCTTATATAGTAGATTTATTTGTATCGCTAATTCCTAATTCATTTTCAGTTGCAAGTTGTTGGCAATCTGCTGATGATATAGTTACTGTGATGAATGAATATGAATTTGAAGAATTAGAGAATGAAGATCCATATGAGGATTCAAGAAAAAAAGTAAATGATGAATATGAAACATTTGGGGTAAGTGAACAAAATCAAGATTCAACTACAAATAATAATTCAAATAAAAATAATAAAAAAGATAATGATAATAATAATGCAGATATAGGTAATCCTGAAGGAACAGATAACGCATCTAAAAATGTAAAAAAGATGAGAAAAAAAGTAGTAAATTATGCTTTAAAATTTAAAGGCAATCCATATGTATGGGGAGGAAATAGTTTAACAAATGGTGTAGATTGTAGTGGTTTTGTTCAACAAGTATATGCAAAATTTGGATATAGTTTAGAAAGAAAATCAACAATACAAGCAGAAAAAAATGGAAAGAAAGTATCTACAAAGAATTTACAACCAGCTGATTTGATATTTTATGCAGGATCAAATGGAGTAGTTAATCATGTAGCTTTATATATAGGAAATAATCAAATTATACATGCATCAAATCCAAAAGAAGGAATAAAAATTAGTACCTATAATTATAGAACACCAGTAGTAGTTCGTAGAATAATTACTAAATAGAAAAGTTATATTGCTTTTCTTTTTTTCTTTATTATTATATAATAAATTCGAGGTGTATTATGGATATAATAGTTAAACCAGTACTAGATAATTTAGATAGTTATATTGAAAATGATATTAATAATTTTTTATTGCCATTAGTTAATTATTCTGTAGAATCTACAAAATATTATAGTTTAGAGCAAATAAAATCTATTAAAAATAAATATAAAAATATTAATATATTTATAAGTATAAATAAAAATATAGTAAATAAAGAATTACCTGAATTACAAGAAATATTAAAAGAAATAGATAAATTAGATATTAAAGGGATTTTTTTCTATGATTTGGCATTCCTATCTTATAAAGAAAAACTTAATTTAAAAACGGACTTGGTATGGAATAGTACTCATATGGTAACAAATTATAAAACATGTGATTACTATTATAAAAAGAATGTAAAATATGCTCTTATATCAAAAGAAATAACTAAAGATGAAATAATAGATATAATTAATAAATCTATGATAACACCTATTATAGAATTAATTTCATATCCAACAATTGCGTTTTCTAAAAGATCACTAGTAACTAATTATTATAAAAATTATAATTTAGATATAAAAAATAATATAAAAGTATATGATAATAAGTCTAAACAAAAATTTTATATATTTGAGGATAAAAATGGTACTACATTTATGTTAGATAAACTTATGAATGGGTGTAAAATATTAAAAGAGTTATTAGATAATAATACTAAGTATATTTTATTGAGAGAAGACTTAATAGATCATGATATATTTATAGAATGTATAAAAAATATTAATTATTATATAAATAATTATAAAACAATGGATACTAATTCTTATAATAACTTTATAAAGAAACAAAATGAATTATTAGGAAGAAATACTAATTTCTTTTATAGAAAAACAATATATAAGGTGAAGTAATATGAAAAAAATAGAATTACTTGCTCCAGCGGGAGATTTAGAGAGATTAAAAATAAATTTATTATATGGCGCTGATGCTGTATATTTTGGTGGTTATAAGTATGGGTTACGTGCTAATGCAACTAATTTTTCTAAAGAAGAAATAAATGAAGCTTGTAGATTTGCTCATAAACTTAATAAAAAGGTTTATTTAACATTAAATATAGTATTTCATAATGAAGATATGGATAGTGTTGAAGAGTATATTGATGAGGTTGTATCAGCAGGAATAGATGCTTTTATAGTAAGTGATCCTTTTATTATTTCATATATAAAAAATAAATATAAAAATGTAGAAGTTCATTTATCTACACAAAATTCAACTACTAATTATGAAGCCGTAAATTTTTTTAAAAGTGAAGGAGTTGACAGAATAGTATTAGCTAGAGAATTAAATCTTAATGAAATAAAAGAAATTATAGATAAAACAAAAGTAGATATAGAGGTATTTATTCATGGTGCTATGTGTACGTGTTTTTCAGGAAGATGTGCTCTATCTAATTATGTTACTAATCGTGATGCTAATCGTGGGGGTAGTAGTCAAGTATGTAGATTTAGTTTTAAAAC
>CANRQD010000018.1 GCA_947632685.1 uncultured Bacilli bacterium
AATGATTTAGAAAATCCAGTTACTCCCCATTTCGTAGCATTGTAAACAACTCTTTCAGCTTTATGATTAATTCCTGCCTGAGAATTTATATTAATTATTAATCCATCATTATGTTCTTTCATAATAGGAATTACAGATTTAGAACAATTAATAACACCAAGTAAATTAACATCTACTACATCATTAATTCTTTTACTATCGTTTGTATCTAATTCTTCTTGAATCCATAACCCTGCATTATTAATTAATACATCAATTCTTCCAAAATCGTTAATTATTTCACTTATAGTATTTTCAACTAATTCATAATCACTAACATCACAAACTTTATATTTACAATTATTATCATTTGCAACCTTTTTTAATTTTTCTTCATTTGTAGCTAAAATGATAACATTATTTTCTTTTGCCAAATGTTCTGCTAATGATTTGCCTAATCCATCACTACCACCTGTAATAACTATTGTTTTCTTCATTTTTAATTCTCCTCAATTATTTCTATTTTCATTTATAGTTTTTTTGCAACTCCTACAACTATCTCTACATTAGGTAAAGTTAAAAATAATTTAGTTGGTAATGATATCTTAGATTTAACAAGTCCTCCACCAATTATTATTTGCTCCTGCTCTTGTATTAGTGTATCAACTAATATCATCCAGTCAGTTGGAAGACCAATGGGCGTTATACTTCCATATTCCATTCCGGTATTTTCTAAAACATATTCAAGAGGTGCTACTGAAACAACCCTCGAATTAGTATATTTTCTAACTACACTACCCATATTGTATTTATATCCAATAGGAACTATTAAAGCACAATGTTTTATAATGTCATTCCTTTTACACTCAACTACTAAACAATTAAATCCTTGTTTCTTATCTATATTATACTTTTCACATAACTTATTTCCAACTGCAAATTCAGGAATAATTTCTGCAACTAAAAATTTTTTTATATCTTCATTGTTCCAATTACTAACAAAGTCATATATACATTTTGGGACAAGATTTTTGTTTTCTATAATTGGATTAAATTCTAAATTACCAATTTTCATAACAAACTCCTTTATTTAAAATTTTCTTCATCTAATAATGGAATAATATCAATTGCAGGTTCTTCATAAGGATGTACTTTTCTCAATTCTGTAATAACATTTTTAACATTTTCTATATTACAAACGACTTCTAACTTTTCTTCTTCTACAAATTCCATTTTATTATTTTCACCAATATATGGATTAGCATTATCATTAGGTTTAAATGTTCCTATACTTTTAACTGAACTAGTGCAGTAATCATAATTTCCAATAATTCCAGCTCCTGCTCCACACATTGCATTCCTAATTTCTTCAACATTTCCTATTGGTAATGTCACAAATATTTTTACTCTGTTAACATTTATATTCATTTTTATTTAACTCCTTTTTTATATAAAGTTTTATTTATTTAACTACAAATAATTATAACAAATTTTTTTATAAATAACTATACATCTACTAAATTATATTTAAAAAGGTATGCTATTAAACACATACCTAATACTTTAATCTCAAAACTTAATTTTAATTATAACTTAATTACTTTATTATTCTTAATTGTATCATTATTGAGGACATATATTATTTATTTCATCTTCATGTTTATTTTTTAATTTTTTTATTACATTTATTAATTCTATTTTTTAAATCCCTAGCAACTTATTTAGATAGTAAATTTTTAAGTTTATCTAAACGAATTTTATTATTCCTACCTTAGCTATAAATGACACAATCTATTATTTACTTGTCATTTTATTATTATAGTATAATTAACTAAATTTTTATAAAAATCATCACTTGAATTAATTTTTTAATTGTAAATAATATTTTCTTGAACTGAATTAGGGAAAATAACATACCATCAATATTACTATCAATATTTATTCATCTTTATATAAAATAAAAAAGACAAATAAGTCAAATTTTAAACCTATTTGTCAATAGCTTGATATAATCTACTTATTGATTATTTTCATTTATCATTTTAGCATGTATGACTCTCCTATTTTTAGTATTACCTATGCCATAACATGTTGATAATGTAAGGATTTTATCTCCTGTATTAACATCTACATTAAAGTTTCTTTTACTTCTTCTCATTATTATATTTATAAATTCTTGATATGAATATTCACTATTAAATGAAGTCATTATATAATATTCTTCTTTTTTTATAATATAATAACTAAATATCTGATATTTTATTAATTGATTATCTTTTGTTAGTATTTCTATATAATTATTCGCATTACTTTCAAAAAAATCACTATTATCTACATCTTCTAATGAACCAAACATTGATCCATCATCCATTGAATGACCATATAATACAACATTCTGATCATTAAAATAATCATTTCTATAATCCATAAATATTGCTCCTACAGTATTATATTTTTTTTCAAATGTATGGGTTAAATAGTATTTATTATTAGTTGTTTGAACAATAGGATAATTTATTTTTTTTTGATTATATCTAATCCATCCTTTTGTATCAGAATTTATAGATAACAATATATTAAAATCTATTTTTTCTTCCTCTTCCTTTTTATCTTCATCTTCTTCCTGTTTCTTTATTACTTTTTTTACTATCTTATCATGATTTTTTTGATTTGTATGTAAATCATTAAAATGAAAAATTAATTTAGTAGTTGAATAGATAAATATAATGGTGAAGAGAAATAATAATAAATTAGCTTTTTTTAATCTTAATATTTTCATATATCTTAAATAAAAGAAATAGCATTAAGCTATTTTCTTTTTACGAATAATTATTACACTTATAATTACGCCTATTAATGAAGCTAGTGAAATGATTATATACATAGTAGTATTTATAGAAGATGTTTGAGGATTATTTGAATTATCATCACTTGCTAAAACATAATCGCTACAATGTTCTAATGCAAATGTTACATATCCGTCTTTTACTTCTAATGACTTAGCTACTTCTTCAAGTTTTCTAGTTGATTCATTATAATAATATAAAGTTAGATTTTCACCATCTTTATATTTATCTGATACCCTAACCTTTACGCTAGTTCCCTTTGGTAAATTTCCATGATGATCAAATTGTAAATATAATGGATTATCTTTTCCAACAGGTATTAAATTTTCCATTTTCTTTTGATTTGTGCTAGTACCTACAGTTAATTTTAAATTAATATTAAAATTAGTAGAATCCATTTTTGAACCATCAAATATCCAAGCATAAGAACCATCAGAAGCACCAACCTGATATGCTGATTGCTTACTTTTTATCATTTCTAATAATGTTTGATCAGCAGTACTTTTTTGTTCAATAGTAGTATCATTTCCAAATTTATCAGTGTTTTCAACATCACCATTTCCATCAAGTTTGAAAACTTTCATTGTGGCACCACTTTCACCAAATGGAAGTCCAATTAATATGCATTCGTTACCAATAGTAATTGTAATACCATTATAAGTATCTCCATAACCTGTATAACCAATTGAAAATGTTTTTCCACTTACTATATCATTACTAATATCCTCTAGACCAAGTGAAATATTTTCTACATCTTGATATTTACCATTTCCACACTTAGATTCTTCACATTTAACTGCTTGAACTTTAATATCACTTGCAGCTATATTAGTTTTTGCAGTAAATTGCACAGTTCCAGAATTAGCTTCATGATCTGCCATTACTAATGTGATATATTGAGATGTTTCTTCAGCACTTGCACAAATTGGAATCATAATTGCAGCTACAAGTAATATAAGCAAGCTTAATTTTTTCTTCATTTCCATTTCTCCTTTCTTAAAGCTATTATATAATAATTACCCCCCCCCATGTCAATACTTTCAAATAATTTTTATCAAATCTCAAAAAAGCTTTTTAAAAAGCAAGAGATTTAATAGTATTCTTAAATAAATCATAATCAATCATTTAGTTGATATTTTTGAAAAACATGTTTCATTATTTCATAATTGAATTACTTTTATTTCATTTTCTATTATCCAATTTATATCTTCTATTGACTTATCCATATTAAATATACCATTTCCAACTGGATAATAAACAGAATAAATCTTATATACATTATTATTAATTTTTATTTCATGACCTATTTTTCTATTTTCAGATACTGAAATTTTTTTATTTAAAATAATTGAACTAACTTGATTTCCAAATGTAATAATTATTTTAGGTTTAATTATATCTATTTCTTTAAATAACAAATCAAGATATTTTTTTAATACCTCATCTGGTAATGGTCTTGCATCTATTTGTGTACACTTTCCTAAATTGGTAATAAATATTTTATTATTCTCTATTTCTTCATAAACGTAATCACAAAATTCATAATCCCAATCTTTAGGTTTCTTTTCTTGAATTTTTTTAAATACTTCTTCACTTAATAAATTAACTTTATAAAACAATTTCCATATATTTTTAGTCCCAAGCCATGGAGATTTTCTACCTTTCCATGATTTATCACTAGCAATATTTTTTCCCGTAGGATTCATAAAAACAAAACAAATATCAGGATTTTTTTCGCATCCACCATTATAGATAGAATCTAATTTTTTATCACCATATTTAACTTGCATTTTATCATATTCTTTTTTTAAATCTGCTATTTTCAAAATATTCACCTACAATCTACTAAAAAGTTTAAATAAGTTATTATATATAATTTTAGTTATTTATTTTATAACTATATTTTATTTTAATCATTTATATAATTACATTCATATAACTAACATTATACCATATTAATTCTTTATCATATCAAAAAAAAGATTGTTGTAATTAACAATCTTTTACTTATCTAGTTAATATTTTATTCAGTAGGTACAGTAAATGGTTTAACATCTTGTGTTTTAGTTTCATTATATACATTTCCTCTAAAATCATCAGTTCCATTCTTTAATATATAGAAATATTTTTTTCTAACATCAGCACTATTTACTTTTACTTGAGATTTTCCTACTGCTTTATTAGTATTACCTAAAGTGGCATCTTGTTTTAATGCATTATAGAAATCATTGAACATCTCATTAATATTAACAAGATTATTAACTTTCTCCAAATTAGCTTTAGTTTCATTAAATCTCATCATCTTATAGTCTTTATATGAATTTTGATTAGTTATTTTCTTTAAGGCCATTAAATCAGTTTTATAATTAGCTATAACTAATCCATTATTTGGATTTTGCTCTGTTGGTTGAAAGTTTTCAGGATTATTATCCTTATATAGATATTTTTGTTCGTAATTAATATTACTATTATATTCAATATAACCATTATCATATCCAGCATAACCCATCATTTCATAAGCAAACCATTTAATACTATATGAATCAGGTCTACCATAATCATTATGTGGTTGATACCAACGTGCTTTATAAATATTTTCACCACCATAATGATTTTGATTATATTGATCCCATTGTCTATTTGGATAAATTACTAAATGATTGTCATATAAATCTTCTATATCTTTCAATGCCATTGTTTCATAGCTTGATTTATCAAGAATAGAATATTTTGTACTATTATATCTTAAATAATTTAATTTATCATCTTCAGGATATGATCCTGTATTTGGATAAGATACTTGAACAGCTACTTTTGATTGCTCTTCTGGTGTTAATTTTAAGAATGCTTCACCTTCAACATAATCCATAATATATAATGTTTGGAATAACTTATTATAATAGTCATGAATCTTATTACTATCATTTATTCTTTCTGGAGTTAAGTTTGAACCTATCTCTGAATTTTTAGCAAAAGGTACTGATAAATTCATTACAATATCTCCTGCTCCAAATGATTGCATAAGGTTACTATCTGCGTAATCTTCTCCACCAGCATCAAATCTTCTACCATTATCTTTAAGGAATAATCTGGCATCGATATTGTGTGCTGTTTCATGTGACCATGTGTGATATGTATATTCTTGAACATTTCCAACATTAGGATCTAAGTTACCATCCATTACACCTTCTGCTCTCCAAATGATGTATGCTCCATTAGCTGTTGCTGCATTACCATCTGCATAAGCCCATTGTCCAATTACTTCATTAAAGTTTTTATGGAATGGTTCTTGTGTTGAATATGGTTGCTGTGATGTTAAGACTCCATTTTCATCATATGCAAATCTTTTATCAATTTGTACTGTATGAATGTTATTAAAGTATTTTGCATCAGTTATAAGTAAGGATGCAGTCTTATAATATTCCTTCATTCTAGTAGCATATGTTTCTATTCGATGTTGTAGAGTTGCTTGTTGTGTTGGATCATCTGGATTTTCTATATAAGTTCTTTGTGCACCAATAATAAATTGACATGGACTAGAAATTATATAGGCAGCATTTTTTGGTAATGTAATTATAGGAAGTGCATAGTTATACCATGCAACATTTGTATTTTTATCCCTTGAATTTACATGATCCCATAATGTATACATAATATCAGTTCTACCATCAACTGGTAGTTCTACTAAATATCCTTTGAATTGTTCTTTATACCACTGACTAGGTGTTTTATTACTAAATTCTAATACCATATACTCAAGTAAACCTGTAACATTTTCTATATTTGTATACTTTTTAAACATTCTATTGTATGTATCACTAGTTGCATTTAATTGTAAATTAGCTCCATCTGATAAGAATATATCAGCAATATTTTGAGGAGTTAAATTAGAATCAAATCCTTGAAAATTAAATAATATAAAATCATTTAACATCATACCATCAATATCTACACTATAGAAACGTTTAAAGTAATTATATGCATATAATACTTTTTCAATTTTCTTATCTTTCTTAACTTCTGCTTCAATGTGATCATTAATAGCATCATTATTAGTTGTATTTGTATAATTACCTGATGATAAGTATTTTAATACAAATTCTTTTAAATCAGCTTTTGTAACATCATAATAGTATTCTTTATATATTCTACTATCAGCTACATCACTTAATGGATCTAGATTTTCTTCATATGTAAGTGAAGATAAGTAATTGGTTAAGTTATTAACTATTTGAGAGTTACTATTTATTACATAATGATTAAATGTATAGTCAATTTTTAAATCACTAATTCTATAACTTGCTACCATATCATATGTTTTATCATATTTTATATCATATTCTAATTTAGTTTTATTTTTAAATACTATTTTAAGTTTTTTAATTTTTGCTTTATCATCACTAGTTAAATATGTAACTATATTACCTTTTGAATCTAATGGTACAATATGCATAATTTCTTCAGTATATAGTGGACTATCTTTAGGAATATTTGTAGCAGTTTTAATTATTTTACTCTTTTCATAGAAAGGCATTAATAATTCTAAGTTTTTATATAATATAGCATTATTTTCATCATAGCCTTCTTCATTATCATATTTACCTATATCTTCATTAGTAAATTTAGGGGTATTATCATAGGAAATATTCTTTAAATTCCATATTTCTTCATCAAATTTAGTATCTTTAAATAATTTTTGAGTTACAGATTCTTGGGTAATTTTTGTTAATCCTTCTGGATCATTACTATCTGTATTAGATGGATCTAAGTAGTAACTATTTTCTACTTTCTTATAATGACCAAATTTATTTGAACCACCTGTTGCTAAACTTACACTATTTTTTATAGTTAAATTGCTAGCATTAGTAGAACATACAAATCCACAAGAGATATTACCTCCAACACTACCTTTAGTATATGAGTTAGTTATTTCACTATTTATAGCATTACCAACTAAAGCTCCAATAAAGTTCCAGTTACCAGATATATTACCTATAACATAACTGTTACTAATTTTTGAATTATTTAAAGTTCCTACTAACCCACCATTACGTTGAGTATTATATGCAACACTTAATGTTAAATTCTTAACACGACAATGATCAATTGTAGAATTATTTGATACATTACCGATTAATGCTCCAGAATCAGCAGGACTATTAGTTTTTTCCATTTGATTTATTAAAACATTTTTAATAGTTGCTTTATTTGCAGTATTAGCTAAAACTCCTTGATATTTATTTGATTTTATTACTATATTTTCTAAATTTAAATTTTTAACTGTACCAGTAATTTCACTAAATAATGCTTTATCTAAATTTTTAATTGTATAGCCATTACCATTTAATATACCTTCAAAAGTTTTATTTATAATTGGACTGTCCTCAGATGTTGTATAACCTTTTGCATCTAAATCATTAGTTAAGGTATATTCACCCTCAGGATTATTAATTATTTTATTAACAAATGTTTCAAATGTTTCAGGATGGAATTCATTTTTAGCTTTTCCATTTTTAATTGAACCAAAGTCTATTCTTAAATCTTTAGTTTGTTTAGAATCATCTTTAGCATACTCATAATCAAGTACTAAAATTAATCTACCTTCTGAATCGATTACTTCTTTTATATTGGCACGAATTGTTGGTAAATTTTTCATTATAACTTCAACAAAGTATTGATCCTTATTTTTCTTTAATTCATTAACATCAACTTCATCTAATATAACAATTCTTCCATCAACTTCAGTATATAAATTTACATCTACTATATCTTTAAGTTCAATATAATTTTTATCTAAAGAGATTACATCATCTAAGATAGATACATCTGTATAATTATTTTTATTATTAGATTTTGTGATATCACGATCATAGGTAGCATATACCTTAATATAATATCTTACAATATTTTCTTTTTTATCAAATTTGACTGTATCATTATAAGGTAAATTATATAATTCATTATTATCTTCATCATATATTTTTATTCTAATATCATTTTCTTTATTATTTACAGATGAGTCTATATCTTTTATTGTAAAATTCATTGTTATATCATTATCATTTACTTTATATGTAAAGTCTTTCATAGTAATAGCATCTTTTAAGACTTCGATAGTAAGATCTACTGATTCTTTTAATACTACTTTTCTACCATTACGTAAAATAATTTCATCTATTTTTATATCTTTTACTCCTGCACTATTATAACCTTTAATTAATACAGTATATCCATTTTCTATTTTTTCTACTGGATACTCTTCTCCTTTAATAATTATTTTATCTATATCAGTTTTTAAGTCAGGATTTAGTCCTACTACATTAAAGTTAAGTCTAATATCTTCATTTTTTTCAAAGAATTCATTATTATTACTACTCTTAATAGTAACGTCTTTCAATTCTATATTATCATAATAGTTCTCATCAAATAAACCATATGAAACACTATATAAAGGTTGATTTGTATATCTATTTAGTTCTTTATCATCATCTTTTAAAGTATTAGTATCCAAATCATAATCTCCAAAGAATTTTAAGTCAAATATTTCATTTTTTACTATATTATCAAATGTTACTTCATTTGTTCCAATTTTTATTGGTTTAGATTCTCCATTCAATTCTATAGTACCACCTAAAAAGCCTCCATCATCATCAAAGACATCAAATCTAAATGTAGTACTACCATTTTGATAATCTTCTTTTAAAATTTCTATATTTTTAATTTCTGGTTTATCTTTTAATACATCAATTTGGGTTGTATAAGGTTCTATAGAATAGTAATCATGAATATTTACATTATAATCTTCATATTGTAATTGTACTCTTGTTGCTACTAAATCAACAACACCGGACTCACTTGGTACTGTAAATGTTATTTTGGAATTAAAATCACTTACTTTTGAAGCAACATAATTTAATCCATTTACTGTTATAACTGCAACAGTATTATAAACTCTATTATATTTTTCTTGTGAATATTCTTTTATACTATCTCCGACTTCAACCTCGTATGTAATTTGATATTTTTTTTGATTTTTAATTGGATATTTTGAAGTAAATTTAACTGCTTTTATATAAATATCTTTTTGAGTTAATACTTCTGCCTCTCCAATATTTTTATCTTTATATTTAGTTCTATCAGTTCCTAAATCACAATCTGCAAGAAATTTAACTTTATATCTACCATCATTACTTTTAGCATAAGATAAAACAACAGAATTATTTGGTGTTATATTTTCTACTTTTTCTATTATATTATCACTAGAATCAGTTAAAATTATATTTAATTTTTGTAATGTATTATCTATATCATTTAAATTATAAGTAACAGAAATTGTCTTATCTTTATTATTATCTATTGCATTAATATTTTCTACAGTTGGTAATTTTTTTAATACATTATATGTTAATGGATTAACATCAAAATCTTTACCTCTTACAAACTGTTTTAAATTATTCATAACTATATCATCTATGTTTATTGTAAATTTACCAAATTTTGAAGTATCTAATTTATCTAATAATATTTCATAGTGATTTCCATCTTTATTAGTTACATTATATTGAACTCCATCAATGACAATATATTCAACAGAATATTCTTTACTATTAGTACTATCAAATGTAATAGTTGGCTTTTCACCTTTTTCAATTGCATCAGTAATACTTACATTACTTATTTCAAAATTATAATCACTATCTACTGTAAACTTATGATTATATATTTCTTCATTTTCATAATAATTCTTTTCATTATCTAAATTACTATCTAAATCATACGTTGCAATTACACTAATGGTATAGGTAACATCTTCTTTAAATTTATGATTAAAATGATTTTCTTTTTCAACTTTCTCTTTTAATATTTCATTTCCTTCATTATCTACAATAATTACAGTACCACTAA
This sequence comes from uncultured Bacilli bacterium, assembly GCA_947632685.1. GTDB lineage: Bacteria > Bacillota_I > Bacilli_A > RF39 > UBA660 > UMGS995. Next base: position 10,731 of record CANRQD010000018.1, read on the forward strand.
TAAAGGCATTATCTTTATCTTCTAGTATAAAATTAAATTTATCATTTTCATCATCTATATTAAACATATCAACATAAGGTAACTCTTTTAGTATTTCTTTTTCTATTGAAAGTTTTACTTTTATTTCACGGCCATTACTTAAAATAACTCTTGTAATCTTAAATTCATGAACACCAGGTGATGAAGGTGTATTAAGATTAACACTATAGTAACTAACGTTATTAATAGCATAATAATATTTACCATCTATTTCTACTTTAGAAATTTTTTCATTTGGTGATACAATAGCATTAAAATTTAAAGTAATTTCACCTTTTTTTACATAATATTCTTCATTATCTTTTAGACTTAATTCAACTTTATAATTAATATCTTGAACACTATGTGCAACATCTTCGACATTGACAGTAAAGTCATTATTTGTGTTATATTTATTTCTATTTTTATATCTATATGTATATGAATTATTTCTACTCTCTATATTACCTTCAATTAAATCTTCTTGATAATCATCATCTGTACCTTGAATATCAATAAGATATTTTATAATTTCTTTAGCATCATCATAGTCTTTTTGACCATCTGAATTAACATCTTCTCTTTTTTGATTAAATATAATTACACATGTCAACGCAATAAGAAGAAGAACTATTATTCCTGCTGAAATAATAAACTTTTTCTTTTTATAACTATCATTTATATGTGTATATATTAAATAAGCAATAATTATGACTATAGCATTAAATAAAATTATTATAATAGGTTTTGTTGAAAATGATTTTATATTATCCTCTTTCGTATCATTATATACTTTGGCTTTATTATTAGGTATCATTTCCCCTTCTGTAGCATCACGTGTTACTACAACTTTTGCATTAGCTTTATCATATTTTAATGAATCATCACCATCAGATGAAGAAATATTAGTCAAAGTTATATTTGCATCACCTACATTAGCATTTTTTCTTACCTTTAGGCGCACTTTAAATAACTCACCAGAAATTTCTCCTGTCTTATTAATAATTCCAAATTTATGATTTTTTGGATTATAAGTAATATCTACTGTATCATCAGGCATAATAAAGTTTGCTTCATCTATAGCACTAAAAACCTTATTATCAAAATTTAAGGTAGCTGTTAGAGCATATAATTTTTCATTACTATCTACTTTAGCAGTTACAGTAACTTCTTCTCCAATTTCTAAAAACTCTTTATCAGTAGTTAATTTTATTTTTTCATTTGCAAATACACTAATTGGAAATATAAAAGTTATTACTAGCATAAATAAAAAACATTTAAAATATTTCAATTTCATAATTCTTCCACCCCTGCTTAAAAATATTATTCTATTCTGATATATTATATAATTAATTATTAAAAACGTATGCATATATATCCAATAAAAAATATTTCTTTAATATAACGCATATTATATCATAAAATGCTATATTTGTAAAGAAATATTTCTATTATTATTACAATTTAGTAACACCTTTTGTATTATCAATAATTTGATTTTTCATATTATAGATTTTTTGATTTTTTCTATCAACCAAACCAACTATATAAGCAGGTTCAATTACATAATTATTTATTGGATTTGTATAACCGATTCTTCTACTCATTATCAAATTTTCTTGTTTTTCTAGTTCTGTTGTTTTTCTTACTATTTTTTGATTATTTGGTTTTTTAATAACTATTATATAATCTCCTACTTTTCTAAAATCATTACCATATTCGTAAGTTAGTATATCAGGTATACTAAACTCAGAAAAAGTAGTTGAAGATAAATCATCACTAGCCATAAATAAACCTTTATCTAAAACATTTAAACCATCTTCTAAAGTAGAAGTTGCATGATATAAATATTCTTCATTATTTTTATCATGATCAATTAAGTCTTCTAATTCATTTATAAAATCAAGATTTGAATAATAATTATCTAAATTATTTTTCATTTTCTCTTCTGATACTTGGTTGATACATTTATCAAATTCATTTATTATTTTTATATAATCTTTCAATACAATTAAAAACTCTGCCCAATTTTTAAGTATTTGTTCTCTATTATAATAATTTTTATCACTTAATGCACCTAGTAATTGATAAGATGAAGAAAACATATCAGATGGATATTGTGACATATTAAATTGCATATTTTTAAAATCTAATTCAATTTTATCATAACTATATTCATATTCTTTATTATTATTTTCTTTTACTTGCTTTTTTCTAGTTTCAAATAATTTATCTACTTCTTCTACAGATTTACAAACATTAATTTCTTCAGTATTACTATTTTCTATTTTACTAGCTATAGCTTTAATTATTTCAGTAGAATTTTTACAATAATTAATCTTATTTTTATTACATTCATTTAAAATTACAGTTTTAATTTTTTCATACATTCCTAATATTTTTTTAGACATATTACTATCATCTAACCAATACATATTGGCAAGTTGGGCTATATTTATATTATATTTTTTTTCAATATTTTGTAATTCCATATTTTTTTTAGACTTTTCTTTATATATAATATCACTTACATAATAACCTCTTTTATCATTTTTTTTAAAACTTTCAAAATCTTCAAAAGATGTATGAAAAGAAGAAAAAAGATCATCTATTTTTTTAAATCTATTTGAGATAGAATATTTTTTTAAAAACTTAATTGCATCATTAAATAGCATAATTTTTTCTTTTTTATTATCAAAAGTTATATATACATATTTTTCATCTATTAATTTATTATCATTTAAAATTATTAAATCTTTTATTTTATTTTGACTAATCATAAATATCTCCATTTATTGTCAGTTTATTTTTTAGTTCCAAATCTACTAAAAGGAAATACAGTTAATGAAGTTTTTCCTAGTATTTGCTCTTTAGGAATAAATCCTATAATTCTACTATCTTTTGAATTAACTCTATTATCACCTAATACAAAATAGGAATTTTCTGGTACTTTAGTTTCATCTAATTCTTCAATTGAATAATCACTTGTTTCTTTATGTGAAAAATTTTCTTTTACATATTTTCCATTAACATATAATTTATTATCCTTATATTCAATATACTCACCTGGTAAACCTATAATTCTTTTAATAATAAGTTCTTCTTTATCATCAATTACTACAATATCAAATCTTTTAATATCATTAAATCTATAACTAATTTTATCCAGTATCATAATATCATTATGATGAAGTGTATCTATCATAGATGTACCATTTACTTTAATTGGCATAACTATAAATTTTTTTATTAGTAATATTACAATTATTAATACTACATATACCCAAATTTCTTTAACAAAAGATTTTAATTTTTCCATATTTATCTTATATGATATATATAGTCAGTTACAAGAAAGATATTGCATTTAATACTGACTAATATATTTCATTTCTCCTTTTTTTATTTTTTCTTTTTATTATATATATTATTATAAGATTTTATAATTATATTTTCAAGAAAAAAAGTGCATATATTATGCAGCTTTATCTTCATCTTTTTTAGATACTTTTTGGCCTCTTTCTTTAATCTTATATTGACCAACATAATCCTTTAAGAATGTTAATTTAGCACGTCTTACTTTACCTTTACGTACAACAGTTAATTTATCAATCTTTGGTGAATTAACTGGAAATGTTCTTTCAACTCCAACACCAGAAGATATTTTACGAACTGTAAATGTTTCAGATACTGAACCACTACGTTTAGCTACTACTGTACCTTCAAAAGCTTGAATACGTTCTCTTTTTCCTTCAATTATCTTATAGTCTACTCTTACAGTATCACCTACACGAAATTCAGGAATATCATCTCTAATTTGCTTTTCATTAATTTTGTCAATAATATTACTCATAGCTATCTCCTTTCTTAATCTACCCAATAATCATAAATATAAAATCCAGCGGATTATTTTCCTGACGAGTTAAATTATAACATATATTATTTATTAATGCAAATATATTTTATAATTTAATAAGTTCCTCTACTTCTATATCTTTAGAAATACTATTTTTAAACATTTCAAAATCTTCTTTATTTCCAACTACCATACCATAATGAATTGGTATAACTTTTTTAGGTTTAATCTTATTAATATACTGAGCTGCTTCACAAGCAGTCATAGTGTATACTCCACCAATAGGAATAAAACAAGTATCTACCTTTATATTACTAATTTCATCTATTACATCAGTATCACCTGGAATATAGTAAGTATTATTTTCAATAGTAATCAAATAACCTAACCAATTATTTTCTTTAGGGTGAAAATCCTTGTTTAAATTATATGCTGGTAAAGTCTTAATTAATATATTATCTATTTTAATATTTTGATTAGGTTTTAAAATTATTATATTTTCTTTTACAAAACCTAATTCAGAACATTCCTCTTCTATATCATTAGGACCTATAATTTTTGTACTATCCTTTTTTATCTTTAAAATATCTTCCTTTGAAAAGTGATCCCAATGGGAGTGCGTAATAAAAATATAATCAGCATCATTTAATTTTTCTTGCTTAATTGGATCAAAATAAATAATTTTATCTCCAATAAACTTAATACTACTTTGACAATTAATCTTAATCATATATTAAATCCTTTCAATATTATATATTATAACACAACAAATAGAAAAAGAACTATATAGTTCTTTAACTTGATAAAAGTAATTTTTTTATTTCTCTTACTGTTAATACTTTTCCTTCACTAACAACATTATTATTTATAATTAATGCAGGATAATTAGTTATACCATATTTTTTATCTCTATTTAATCTTTTTATATCAACTCTTCTTTCTAGTTCATCTATTGCTTTAGTAACCATTTTTAATAATTTCATTCCGTTACTACAATCTGTACCTATTATTTTTATTTCCAATTTATCATCTCCTATATTATATAGATTATTTCACATTATTAATTATTTTTAGTTTTTCTATTTCTATTATCATCTCCTTACAGTATTAGAATATCAAAACTATTTGTAGAAATTATGTATTTTTTGTGATAATTATGTGAAATAATTAATAATTTTTATTATTTATCTATTTCGATAACTGCTCGTGCTCCTGCAGCAGTATCATCAGGTGGCATAACATTATCCCTCCCTTTAGTTTCTATTCTATATGCATAATTATCATAATCTGCAGTGGTAAACTTAAAGTAGACAATTAGGGAGGGTATGTAGACAATTAACTATTTTATCTATACAATTATATTAAAATATATACAATGAAAGGACTGATGTTTTTATGAATATGCATTATAGTACTGATCTTAAGAAAAAATTATGTGAAG
>CANRQD010000019.1 GCA_947632685.1 uncultured Bacilli bacterium
CTTGTATTTACTTACCAAAATAGTCATTTCTTCTATTTTTGGATTTAACCGATACCTCCATGTCCAGCATCAACAATAACCCCTTTGATTGCTTTACCATTCATCTTTTTCACCTCTAATATAGATTATGATATTATAGGCATTTGGTGATGAAAAAAGATAAGTTTTACAAACCTATCTTTAAATTTTCCCAATCATTTAATACAATCCTTAATTTCTTGCTGCTCCATCAACTTGTAAAATTACACCTGTTATATAACTTGCCATATCACTTGCTAAAAACAAAAATGCATTTGCAATATCTCTTGGCATACCAATTCTACCTAAAGGAATTGTATTTATCAATGGTTTTATCATATCTTCTTTAAGTGATGCTACCATATCTGTTTTAATCACACCTGGAGCAACTGCATTTACTCTAATATTAAATGGTGCCAACTCACGAGCTAGCGATTTAGTTATTCCATTTACTGCAAATTTAGAAGCAGGATAACCAACTCCTGAAGGTTGACCATATATACTAACCATAGAACTTGTATTTAAAATAACTCCTTCTTTTTGTTCTTTCATATAAGGCACTACAGCTTTAACCATATTAAAAATAGCATTAACATTTAAATTCATTATATTTACAAAATCTTCACTTGTTGTATCTTCTATTTTTTTATTTGCCGATATACCAGCATTATTTATAAGAATGTCAATTTTACCATAGTTAGATATAATTTCTTTTATAGTTTTTTCTATCTCATCATAATTATTTAAATTAGGATAATATCCTTCAACTTGCTTTCCTTCTTTTGATAGTTCATCTATAGCTTTAAAAACAGTTTCTTCTCTAGAACCAAACAATATAACCTTTGCATTGTGTTCACTAAATATTCTAACTGTTTCTAATCCAATTCCCCTTGTGCCTCCTGTAATTACAACAATTTTATTTTCAAAATCAAACATTTTTAATCACCTACATTCTCTTAACCTATCACATCTTATAATGTATTCATTTCTTTAATGGCAACTGTTGCAGCAATACTACCATCACTTACTGCAGTTGTTAATTGCCTTAAACTCTTAACTCTAGCATCTCCTGCTACATAAATACCTTTAGTTTTAGTATGAACATCATCTGTTGCAATAATATAACCTCTACTATCTAGGTCAACTACATTAGAAAATATTTCATTTTTAGGTTCTTGACCTATTGCAATAAATAATCCATCTATTTTTATTAATTGTTCCTGTTCATCTTTATCCTTTATAGTGATACTTTCAAGCTTATTATCACCATTTATAGATGATATAGTTGCATTTAAAATAAGTTTTATATTGTCTTTCTTTTTTATTTCATCTAAGTAAACATTTTCCCCTCTAAATTCTTCTCTTCTATGAATTAAATATACTTCTTTTGCTATATCTGATAGATATAAGGCATCTTCTAAAGCAGTATTTCCTCCACCATTTATTGCAACTATTTTTTCTTTATAAAAATTGCCATCACAAGTTGCACAATAAGATACACCTTTTCCTACAAAATCTCTTTCTTTTTCAATATTTAATTTTCTATTTTCAGAACCTGTTGCGATAATTATAGCTTTAGCCTTATATTCTTCATTATTAGTAACAACTGTTTTATCATCTTTTATACGAAGTACTGTTTCATATTTTATTTCTATTCCTAATTTTTTTACTTGATTGTATAAGTTGGTTGAGAAATCAAAACCACTAATCTCTTCAACCCCAGGATAATTTTTTATTTTACTAGCATTTACTATTTGTCCGCCATAACTTTTAGCTTCTAAAACAAGGACATTTTTATTAGCTCTACCTAAATATAGTGCACTTGTAAGTCCAGCAGGTCCTGCCCCAATAATAATAACATCATACATAATAAGACTCCTTATCCTAATAAATTAATAATATCATGCTCCATACTATTTGGATTTTCAATAGGTGAATATCTAGATACAACTTTACCATTTCTATCAACTAAGAATTTAGTAAAATTCCATCTTATATCATTTTCCTCTTTAAAAGTTTTACTAATTTTTTCTATAGCTTTCATAGATGTTTTATGTCCTATTCCTTTTATATATTCTTTAGGAGAATTTTCTTTCAAGTATTTAAATATATCACATGCATTTTCACCATTTACCTCAATTTTCTTTAATTGATCAAAAGAAATGTTATACTTTGCTACACAAAACTCATGTATTTCATCATCACCACCTGGAGCTTGATGTCCAAATTGGTCACATGGAAAATCTAATATTTCTAAGCCTTTACTATTATATTTTTTATAAAGATTTTCTAATGCTTCATACTGAGGCGTAAATCCACAACCTGTTGCTGTATTAACAATTAATAATACTTTTCCTTTTAAACTACTTAAATCTAATAATTCTCCATCTCTTTTTTCTGCTTTTAAATCATAAATATTCATAATTTTTCCTTTCATTATATACAACTTAATTGTATGCCTTTATCTTCAAATGTCAACAAAATATATAATATTTCACTTTCTTAATCTTAATGCATTAAATACAACACATAAACTTGATAACATCATAGAAAAACTAGCAATCATTGGATTTATTTCTAAACCAAATTTCTTAAATAATCCTATTGCAATAGGAATCATCAATATATTATAGAAAAATGCCCAAAATAAGTTCTGTTTTATATTTCTTAATGTTCTTTTTCCAATAGTTAAAAATTCTAAAATATTATCTATATTATCATTTGTAATAACTACATTAGCTGAATTCATAGCTATATCTGTACTACTTTTAAAACTAATTCCTATATCAGCAGTAGCAAGCGATGGAGCATCATTTATTCCATCTCCTACCATCATTACTTTATTACCTTTTGACTTTAATTCTTTAATATATTTTGTTTTATCAGTTGGTAAACAATTTGAAATAATACTATCTATTCCCAATTCTTTTCCTATAATATTTGAAGTAGTTTGATTATCTCCTGTTAACATAACAACATTATAACCATTATTTTTTAAATCTTTTATTGCATTTTTAGATTCTTTTTTAATAATATCTTTTACTCCAACTAAACCAATTATATTTTTATCTTCTACAATATAAATAATACTATTACCTTTTTTTGATAGGCTATCTTCATCTTTTGTATAATTATTTTCTATATTATCTAGTATTTTACTATTTCCTAAATAATATGTTTTATTTTTTATTTTTGCACTAAGTCCCATCCCAGATAATTCTTTATAATTACTTACTTTCATAGTGCTTATTTTAAATTTATTAAATGCTTTAGCTATAGGATGAGATGAATTACTTTCAATATTTGCAACGATATTTAATAATTCTTTATCACTATATTTTGAATAGTTATACAATTTATTAACGCTTAATTTTCCATAAGTTAATGTTCCAGTTTTATCAAATATTATTGTATTTATATGTGAAGCAATTTCTAGTGATTCACTTGATTTTATAACTATTCCACGTTTAGCAGAAGATCCTATTGAAGTAACGACTGCTAAAGGGGTTGCTAAACCTAATGCACAAGGACAAGCTACTACTAATACTGTTACCATATGAATAATTGATTCATTTAAAGATGTGCCTAACAACAAATAAATTATAAATGTTATAACAGCAATTCCTATAATTATAGGAACAAAATAGGAACTAACCTTATCAGCAATTTTAGATATAGGCATTTTAGAATTACTAGCTTCTAATACTAAATGTACCATTTCTGATATAGTTGATTTTGGACCAATTTTTTCTGCTTTATACTCAACTATTCCATCATAATTAATAGCGCCTGCTACTACTTTATCTTTCTTTTTCTTTCTTACTGGAGTAGCTTCTCCTGTTATAAATGCTTCATCAAAATGAGCACTACCTTTAACTATTTCACCATCTACTGCAACCTTTCCACCTGGCTTAACTATTAAAATATCTGCTACCCTAACCTCATCTATCGTAAGTTCCCTATAGCCATCTTTTGTTTTTAATAAAGCACTTTCTGGTGTAACTTTAACAAGTTCTTTTATTGCGTCTTTTGTTTTTTCTTTACTATTTTTATCAATATATCTACCTAATTTAATAAATAAGATAATCATACATACTGATTCAAAATATAAGTTTTCTACTAACATATAATCCCCTAATATAATTAAAATCATATTAATAAAACTATATATAAAACTTACCAATACTCCAAGTGATACCAATGTATCCATATTAGGTGCTTTATGTATTATATTTTTAATTCCATTTACTATTATATCTTTGCCATATATTAAATAAGGAATAGAAAGTATAAACAAACTAATTGCATAATTAACTGGATAATTTTTCATATCAATAAAAGGTATAACAGGAAAATTTAACATATGGGACATAGAAATATACATAATTAAAAGAATTAATATACTTAAAACAATTAAATATATTTTACTATTATCTTTTCTATTTTCTAATTTTTCATCATATATACCAGCTGATTTATAACCTGAATCATTAATATACTTACTAAGTGTTTCAATACTGATATCATCTTCATAATAAATTAGTGCTTGCCCCATTACTAAATTAACTGATGCATCTAATACACCTTTTTGTTTATTTAAATATTTTTCAATATGATTAGAGCAAGCAGAGCAACTCATACCATCTATTTTCAAAATTACTTTTTTCATAAACAAGCTCCTAACTTAATTTTATTTTTATTATATTATAATACATTTAATTACAATCATATTATACCAAATTTTTATATCAATTTATAGCAATATATTATTATTTTATATTTACTAAATTAAATAAAATCTATTGCATATCAACATTTGCTATGATAAAATGAACTTATAATATAAGGAGGAAATAACGTGAGAAATGAAAGTAAAAGAAATGGTATTATTATTGGTGCTTTATTAATTACAATTGCACTAATGACAGTTGGTTATGCCGCTTTAGCAACACAATTAACTATATCTGGTACTGCAACAGCAGGAGATGCAAGCTGGGATATTTCATTTTTGTCAATAAATAAAAACGAAACTTTATCTACTACTGATTCTGTAGAGAATTCTGCACCTACTGCTACTGGTACTGCTGCTACATTTGATGTTACTTTACCAAAACCTGGTTCTAAAATTGTATATGATATTGTTGTACAAAATACTGGTACTATTGATGCAACATTTAAACAATTAACTGGTATTGATGAATTAAATGCTGCTGCACCTACTGAAATTAAATATTCTGCAGTTAGATTAGATAGTGAAAATGGTAATGTTGTAAATGGTACAGGAGATTTATTAAATACAACAGGAAAAAATTATTTTAGAGTAACAATTGAATGGCCTGCTAATTTAACTACAACACCAACAGGAAATGTATCAAAAACAGGTACTATCTATTTAGATTATGAACAAAAAATAGATTAATAGGTGAATTATATGACTAAAAAAAAGAATAAGTTAAATAAATTTGTTATCATTGGAAGTATCTATTTTATTACATTGCTAACAATAAGTATTACTTATTCTTTTTTTAATACTGATTTATCAATGAAAGCTAAAGTTCAAAAATTAAACGATAAAAATAATTCTGAATACATATTAGTATCATCAAAAAAAGTTGATGGTGCATATTTATATCACTATATTGTAAACTTTAAATATAATGGCGTAAAAAAAGTACTTGGATGGAAATATCATATAAAAATACCATACGATACTGAGGTATTAGGTTGCTACAATGCAGAATCTTGTACTGTAAATGGAGAAATATTAACTGTTATAAATGATCAAAATAATGGAATTTTAGAACCAAATAATCAAAATGCCGCATTCAGTTTCAAAATAAAAACAAACAAAAAAGATTATGTACCTAAAGAAATAGATATTGACTATATAACTGATAATTCAATAACAGGAGAAGTATTATGAAAAATTTTAATATCAAGACTACAATTATATATATATTAATAATTTTATATATTATTTTCACTAATATTATAGGCTATAGAGATTTTATTAATACTTTTAATTATATAATCAATCCCTTATTTTGGATAATTATTTTTACAATATCAATTTTTATTAATAAAGAGCATATTAAAAAAGTAAAACATAAATCTATAAAACTTCAAACAATTTTTATTATAGTAGTTTCATATTTAATAATTTATTTTCTATCAGGTTTATCTTTAGGTTATACAAGGAATGTATATAATACTTCATTTATTTGTATTATTAAAAATATCTATACCTATGTTTTACCTATAATATTAATAGAATATACCAGAGCTACTTTAATAAATACTAATAAAAATATGGTTAATTATATCTTTGTTACAATATTATTTATATTTTTAGGTATAAATAATATAGAAGCACTATTAATTAAGAATCAATACTCAATAATTTTTAAAAATATTTCATCAATTGTATTACCTTCAGTAGCATCAAATATACTTCTTACCTATTTATCTATTACATGTAATTACTATGGTAATTTATTTTATAAACTACCACAGTCTATTGCAACAATCACATTACCAATTTTACCAAATCTTAATTGGTACTATACATCAATAATAGGTATTATTCTACCTTTAATTATTTATATATTTATAAAAAATATTAATGATAAAATAGATAAGCATAATTCTATAAAAAGATTAAGAAAGGAAAGTATCATTAAATTGATATATCCAATAATTCCATTACTAATTTTAATTTGTTTTGTAACAGGTGTATTTAAATATAAGCCTACTGCAATACTATCTAATAGCATGAGGCCTATATATAGTAGAGGTGATGTTGTAGTAACTAAGAAACTAAATGAAAAAGAATTAAATAATTTAGCAAAATATGATATAATCGAATATATACTAAATGGTACAATAATTACACATAGAATTATAAATATTGAAGAACATTCAGATGGAACAAAATTATACATAACTAAAGGTGATAATAATAATGCAATTGACAAAAAGAAAGTTACAGAAAATCAAATTATTGGTAAAGTAGAATTTAGTATTCCAAAAATAGGTTATCCGAGTGTTTATTTAAATGAATTTTTTAATAAAAATAGAAAAGCCATTGTAGCCACTGGTGATAAATAGAAAGGTTATATTAAGTTATGGAAGAATCAATAAGAGAAAGAAAAAAACTAAATTTATGGTTACGAGTAATATTGATTATTATCATATGTATGGGCATTTTTTTACCTATAATCGGTATAATTAAAATAACATCAACAATTAAAAATAATAACAAAAAAGTTATTTATAGCTCAACTATAAACCGAAATTCTAATTATAAAGTAGAATTATATGATAATAATTATATAGATCAAAAAGAAATGGGAGCAGATCATATATATATATCAGATTTAGTAAAAAATATTAAATTTGATTTATTTTATACATATTCTGCAACTGATAAAACTGATTTAAATTATTCTTATGATATAAAAGCAAAATTATGTGGTGAAAATAATAATAATGCTACTGGTGAAAAAGATTTAATATGGGAAAAAGATTATACTTTAATGGAAGAAAAAAATAAATCTATAAATAATGCATCTGGATTTAATATAACAGAAAATATAAATATAGATTTTCCAAAATATAATAAAGAAGTAAGTGATTTTAAAAGACAATTTGGTATCAATTTAGATACATATTTAAAAATAACCATGAACATTAAATATAATGGTAATTATAAAGATAATAAAATTAATAAAACTGATAAAGTTATCTTAGAAATTCCATTAGGTATCCAAGCTTTTTCTATAAAGGAAAATTATGATAAGAAAAATACTTATAATATTTATAAGAATAATAATCTACTGACTTTAAACAATAAATTATTAATTTCTATATGTATTATAATTTTTATAGCAACCTCTGTATTAGCACTATTAACATATAAGGCTATATTTAATATCAAACCAAAAAGTAAGTATACAAAAGAATTAGATAAAATCTTAAAATCATATGGAGAAATAATTGTAGAAGTTACAACTCCAGTAAAAACTAAAAATTATAATATTATTAATGTTAAGAATATCGAAGAAATGATTGATTTAGAAGAAGAATTAAGAATACCTATAATTCTTTATGAAAGTATATATAAACATACTGCTACTTTTACTATAACTTATAATAAAACAATATATAAATATATATTAAACTAAAAGACTTTATTAATATAAGTCTTTTTAAATGCTAAATAATGTATTATTAGTACAGATAATAATATGTATATTACATGTCATATAGATTTATCTTTTACTAATATATTATGAATATGTGCATAAAAAAAATCCTAATTGCAAAACAATTAAGATTTTTATATTTTATTTAGTTATTTAATTTAGTTAAGGTAACCTTTGTAGTATGTTCTTTACCATTTCTAATATAAGTTATTTCAATACTATCTCCAGGTTTATTTTTATATAATTCATATCTTAAATAGGCAGTATCTTTAACTTTTTCACCATTCAATTTAGTAATTATATCTCCTGCTTTTAAATCTGATTTAGCTGCTCCAGAACCTGCTGATATATCGGCAACAACAACACCTTCTGTAATATTATCATCTATTCTTATATTATATCTATATAATGCTGTTGCATCACTTACATTAACCATACTAATACCAAGCATTGGCCATTCTATCTTCTTACCTTGCTCTAATTCAGAAACATGTGCCATAGCTATTTCAATTGGTATTGCAAACCCCATACCTTCAATTTCATCTTGAACTAATTTCATAGAGTTAACGCCAATAACTTCTCCATTAATATTTAAAAGTGGTCCTCCACTATTACCAGGATTTATAGCAGCATCTATTTGTAAAACTTTCATAACCCAATCTTCACTAGTAGTACCAGAAACACTTAATGATACCATTCTATCTTTACCAGATAATATTCCTGATGTAACACTTCCTCTATAATCATATCCCATAGGTGATCCAACTGTGAATACTGTATCCCCTACTGCTACTTTTTCTGAAGATGAAATAGTAGCAACCTTTAAGACTTTATCTTTTGGAATACTTAAAATTGCGATATCTAAATATTCATCTCCACCTAATATTTTAGCATCAATTTCTTCATCATTTGATAAGACTAATTTAACTCCATCACATCCAGATACAACATGTTGATTAGTAACTAAATATCCATTTTTATCATCCTTTTTATATACAAAGCCTGTTCCTGTTGAATATTCCTCATTTCCCTTATAAGATTTAACCATAACAACAGCATCATATACATTATCAATTGCGGCAGCTAAACTATTTTTTTCATATACAACATTTTTACCTTTAGTTTCTACTACTGATTCAGTTTGATTATTAAATAATGGAACATATTTTAAAATCAGTACCATTATTAATCCTCCCATTACAAATGAAAATAATGTTATAAATAATGTTTTTGAATTATCTTGTGTATTAACTTTTTTATTCATTGTTTTCTATACTCCTTTCAATATTTTTTAATTCTTTCCAATTCTCAGGAAATCCCATTCTATTTAAAACATCCTTTATACTAATTGTATTTAAATTATAAGCTAAAGTATTAACAGCATTATCCATTTCTATAATCATACTATTAAACTTATCCTTATCTAGAAGTTGCTTCATTATTATTAATAAAGCAAATAAATCATTTTTACCATTAACATACTGACCATCACTTTTCCCTATATTTAATATTTGATGATATACAGTATCATTAATAGCTTTTTGAGTTCTATTCTCATATAATATATCTTCATGGGCACATAGATTTCTATAATTAGCTAATATAGGTAAATAATCTTCAAATATCTCATTATCAATTTGATATACTGAACTAATTGCCTTTTGATCATCTGTTTTTAATATGGAATACATTTCACTAACTATACCAAATGATAATACTTTAACTAAAATCCAAAGAGGAATATAACCATAATTACAAGCATAATGTTGAGTAGCAGAATGCTGACTACCATTAACTCTAATTTGACGTTGCATCTTTTTCATCAAATCATTTACCTGTTTTCTTTTTTCTGGCCTTCTAGTAAAATTTTTAGGTTTTAAATATTCTTTTTCCTTATAACCATATTTTTTAGATAATTGATAAGATATTATAGATTTAAAATTATTTTCAATTATTAATAAATTTTTAAAACAAATAGTTCTAAATGTTCTATCAAATAGAAATAAACTATATAACTCTTCAAAAGTAGTACCTTGTTTAAAAACTTTATCTCCATTTGATTCCATAAATAAATGTCTATAACCATTAATAAAAAAATAATTTTCTCTCAGTAAAACACCTTTAGCATACTTTTCATTATTAATAACTAAATGCTTAGATCTTAATATTTCAATCTGCTCATCCAGGGTTTTAAACTGCTTTTCTACCATAATTCTCACCTAATATAGATTATATCATATAAATTAAATAATAAATATGAAATTTTTATGAATTTTTTTGATATAATGTATTAGAGGAGTGATTAAATGCCTGCTACTGCTACACATGCATTTTTTGCAGAAGATATCTACAATAAATTAGATGAAGTTACTAAAGAAAAAATTCATAGTGAAAAAAAATCTTTATTAATGTTTTCACAAAATACAGATCCACTTATGTTTTATAATATTATGAATTTAAAAAGAGGCAAAAAAATAAGAGATTTTCATTATGTATCACATACAGTTAAAACAAACGATTTCTTTAGTAATTTAATAACTTATATCAAAATAAATAAATACTATAATAATCCTAGAGTTTTAGTATTTTTATATGGGTTTATATCACATTTTTGTCTAGATAGTATTATGCATCCATATATAGTTTATAAAACAGGTGAATTTAATAAAAAAGATAAAACTACACTAAAATATAATTGTCTTCATCACTATATGGAAACATTTATTGATAATACTTTAATTGCAGAAAGAGCAAATAAAAACTATAAAAAATTTAATATTGGTTTATTTTGCTTTGATTTAAGAAAATTTCCTAAAGAATTAAATAATACTATAGATTACACTTTTGATAAGACATTTAATCAAAAAAATATGAGTAAAATATACTATACATCTCTAAAACAAATGAAAACATTTTTAACTTTATTTAGAAAAGATAGTTATGGTATTAAAAAGATAGGTTATAAACTTATAGATACAATAACACCTAAAAATAGTTTTATATTTGATTCATTATCATATAATCAAGAATTAATAGATACCAATAATTATCTAAATATAAACAATAAAAAATGGAATTATCCAATAGATGAAAAAAAAGTTAGTATAAAATCATTTTATGATTTATATAATGATGCTTTAGATGAAGCTTTAACTATTATAAAAGAAGTAAACGATTATTTTTATAATGATAAAAAAATTAATATAAATAAATTATTTAAAAATAAAAGTTATGTAACAGGTATAGATTGTAATAAAAACTTAAAACAAAAATATTTTGAATTTTAGTATAATATATTAAACTTATTTCATAATAACAATAGGTGATATTATGTTTTATAGATATGAAATAAGAAATAATGGAAAAGAAGATATATTATATTTATATCTTACAATGGACTATGAATTTTCTAAAGAATTAGATGCTGATGAAGATAATAAAATTGAAAAAAATGCAGAAAATTTTATAAAAAATAATAGTATAGACTTTAATGGTAATAAAATATATTTAGTAGTTAATGGTATTATAGTAAAAACTTTAGAGTTAAATAAACAAGATGAAAAAATAATTGTTAAGAATAATAAATATTCAAATACAGCATTCTATATTAATCTTAAAGATACTAATAATATTATAACTAAGATTGATTTAAAAACTTATTTATTAGGGGTTGTGGCAACAAATAGTATGAATGATTTAGAGATTGATGCGATAAAAGCAATAACTTTATTATATAGAACTTATGCCTTTAAAGAAATGAAAGAAAATAATTATATTAATATAACAGATAAATTTCAAACATATAAACCTATAACTTATTTTAAAGATATATGGAAAAATGATTATCAATACTATTATGATAGAATTGAAAAAGCTATTGTTGAAACTGATGGTGAATTTATAACTTATGAAAATAATTATATTTTACCTTTTATTCATATATGTAATAATAGTTTAACTACTACTAATGAAAACTACAAATATTTAGAAAGAGTAACAAGCTTATGGGATTATGCATCACCTAATTATTTAGAGATAAAAGATTATAATTACAATGAATTAGAAAAAATATTTAATATGAAAAAGAATCAACTAAGAAAAATTACAATTTTAGAAACTGATAAAAGTAATCAAATAAAAAGTATAAAAGTAAATAATAATGTCTATACAGGAGAAGAATTTAGAAGATTATTAAATCTAAAATCTGCTGATATTAATATGATTATTAATTCTACACATATAAGATTTATTACTAAAGGATTTGGACATAATATGGGATTAAGTCAATTTGGCGCTAATGAATTAGCAAAACAAAATGTATCATATATAAAAATATTAACTTATTATTTCCCTAAAATCGAGATAAAGAAAAGTATATAAAAATAACTTTCTGTGAATTGAATCCAGTTTCTTAAACATAAGAAACATGGATTCATCTCACTAATGAAAGTTATTTATTTTTTTCAATCATAGTTTTTAATGCTTCATCAGAATATTTATATAATTGAACAGAAGAGATTAAAAATCTAGTATAGGTATCTACTTCTTCACAAAATTTTCTAACATTATTACTACTTTCTTCATCTTTCATATATGATTTAATAATATCAGATGATTTATTAAGTTGATCAGCTAATTTTAACATCTCATCATATGATAATTTACCTATCATTTTTCCACCTTCTTAGAATCTAATACTTCTAAAACTTGTGTTGTTTTATTAGGTACTGTATTTAATAAGACATTTTTATATTTTTTTAAATCTGAAATTAAACTTAAATTATCACTATTATCCCATGATAATTCAATTTTATCTAATATAGAAAATATTAAATCAATTTCTTTTATATATTCACTTTTCTCTTTCAAACTATCATCCCCTATATTAATATAATCCTTGAACCATTTTTTAAATCAGTATCAATTAACTTGGTATTTTCATCATACATTAATCCAGTATCTTTACTATATAAATTAGTATCATTAGTAACAGTATAAACATTGTCTGTTAAATCTAAAAGTCCTTTTTCTACCATTTTCTTTAAGGTTCCTATTTTTTTATTTACAGGTACAAAAATATCATATTCTTTTTCAATAGCTGGTATATAAACCTCCAATAAAATTTTATTATTATCCATATTTTCCTCCTACTTTTGTACTAATTTTACTAATGTAGCTTTACCATTTTTTATAACATAACCAAAGCCTTCTGGAATTTCTTCTCTTAATTCCCTTGGTGTTGATAATAGTTTAAATGTATATTGATCTGATATTCCATTACCTAACCATATTCCTTGAGAATCATCAACAGATTCTTTATACCAATCATCATAGGCATAACCTTTTAATTTATCTGAACTATCAATAATAATATAATTATCTACTCTATAATTTTTAGAATCAGCTAAAGCATGCTTTAAAGCTTCTTTATTTTCATCAGTCATTCTGGCAAATAAATTACTTATTCCAAATATAAAGTATGTAGTTTTTTCTAAACCTTCTAATGATTTTTCATCATAATTATTAGCTTCATATATTGATTTTTGATTTTTATATCTAGCATTTATAGATGACGCTATAGCATCAAAATTATTATTATAATAATCAACTGAAATATCATTAATATTAAATAATTTAGCTGCATCAATTACTACAATTTTTTTATAAGCTATCTTTGAAATTATTTTTATTATGGCTTTATAAAATTCTCTAAAATTATAAAAGTCTAATGCTGAGATAAGAGCAATAGAATTTGCTTCAAAATCAAAGACAGATATTGATAAATCTCCTTTTTGTATACCTATTGGTACTGTTGACATATTTCCAAGTAAATTTTCTACATCAGTTATTGATACAACCTCAGGTAATACTGGTATTTTCATAGCTGTTGTTTTACATATATTTCTTAATCTTGATGAAATTACTTTAATATAATCAGATAATTTTTCATTTTTATAAGGATATGCTGTTTGGAATTCATAAACATTATCTAATTGTATTAAACCTCTACCAAATACTTTAGAAGGTAACTTTTTACCAACTGATGATAAAATATCACTATAATCAGAAGAGTCATTAAGTTGTAAACATAAATTATTTTTAAAGTTTTGTCTCATACGATATCTAACTGCATTTGTACTATTACTTGTTAAAATAAAGACAATTCCATATTTAAATCCTTCTCTAGTAAGTTGTAATAGGATATCTTCATAATCTTCATAAGTTTCTACAAAACCTTCATAATTATTTATAATAACTGTAATAATAGGAATTTTTTTATTACTGTGTTCCCTATAAAAGGCATATGATCCGTTATAATCAGCAAAAAGTCTTTTACGATCATCTAAAATAGCATTAAGCATTTTAAATAAATTTTCAATTTGTTCAGCATCATTTTGAGATAATACATTACCAACTTGAGGAGCATTAGCAAACATACGAAGTGTTTCTGCACCAAAATCCATAATATAAAAATTAACCTCATCTGGATTATAATTTGTTATTGCAGAATATATAATACTAGATAAAAGTAATTCTTTACCTGAACCTGTAGAACCATAAATAATAGTATTTCCATCATTTAAAAGTGATATAGTTAATAAAAATTGTTTTTGATTATCTGGATCATCATATTCTCCAATAGGTAAAATAATATCATTATTAGGAGTACTATAACCATATTTTTTCTTTAAATCCTCTATATAAATAAAATCAGGGATTCTATCTAACCATAACTTAGGTATAGTAATATTTTCTTGTTTAGCTATATTAACAATATATTTAATAATTCCAGATAATTCTTCACCCTGAGCTTTAATCTTTGTAATATTGTTAGAATTACCCATAGACTTAATAATATTACCTACATTATCTATAAAATTTATATCTGTATCAATCTTCTTTTTTCTCTTTTCTGTTGGATAATATGGTGCTCCTGCCCAAGCAGATTGACCTAAAGCAAATAGTTCATTATAACCAACTTGTAAATAAAATCTTCCTGGATTCTTTAAAGCTGCTGCATCAGGTCTTCTAATCATATCCATACTATCAGATTTATCTTGAACTTTTAGACATATCTTAAATTTAGAGTTTGACCAGATTTGATCATCAACTACACCACTTGGTTTTTGAGTTGATAAAATTAAATGTACTCCTAAACTACGTCCTATACGCGCAGTAGAAATAAGTTGATCCATAAAATCAGGTTGTTGAGATTTTAATTCAGCAAATTCATCAGAAATTATAAATAAATGTGAAATTGGAGTACTAACTTTACCCTCTCTATATAATCTTTGATATTTATATATATCAATAGTACTTTCATTTAAAGTATCTCTTGCAATATTAAACATTTTTTGACGTCTTCTAAGTTCACTTTGAATTGATGCTAAAGCTCTATTCATTTCAATTGTATCTAAGTTTGTTATTGCACCTGCTAAATGAGGAAGCTTTATACCATTTTCTTTATTTTGAAATACTCCTGCTAAACCTCCACCTTTATAATCTATTAACACAAATGATACCTCATAAGGATGAAAATTAACTG
>CANRQD010000020.1 GCA_947632685.1 uncultured Bacilli bacterium
GCCATTATTATGATTTATTATTATATATTTACCATTATCATATTTATAAGCTACTTTTACTACTGTTCCTGATTGCGCTGCAAATATGTTTGAACCATATCCACATCCAGCTATATCTGTTCCATCATGTAAGGCTCCCCAACGATATCCAAATGGTGATGAAATTGATGAACAAGTTGCTGGCCATCCCCATTCACCTTTTGTTGCAACTGCTTCTCCGTACCCTGATACATTTGGACCACCAATTGATGATGGATCACGTCCACCTTTAACTACAATTTCTTTCACTGGAGCAGATAATTCTTCAGAAGATATTGTTACTACATTTGTTGTTTCTCCATTTACCTTCTGAATTTTTTGAGTAACTCTTTTTTTACCCTTTACTCCTGCTTGTTCCACAACACTATAATTTCTTGATTTTGATGCATCATATTTAGTTTCTGTTTCATAATTAACATCTTCATCCTGGACAACATGATCTTCCTCTACTAAATCAAATTGAGGATGTAATATACCAATAGTTACTTGTTGACCTTCAAACAATAGACTATTTTTATCTTTAAATCCTGTATTAGCTATTAAAAATTCTTCTGTTGATATTTTATTATTAAAAGCAACATCTTCAATTGTATCTCCTGCTTTAACAGTATACTTTTGTTGTTCATCTGTTGTTCCAAATAATAATATTTTACTTACGTCTTCTGATGTTTCATATATTTCTTTATCAACAGGTACTTTGTTTTCTTTAATACTTATTTTATTTTTGATATATAAATTTTCTATAATAGATCCTGTTTCTTTTATTTCTTTTTGTGTATTATGTTCATAATCACTATATTTTTCTTTTGTTATAAATGATTGTACTGTTTTAGTAACTGCATCTTTAAATATATTCTCATCTAATACATATATATTTAAGTCTTTTGCTTTTATTGTTTTACCTTCACTATTAGTCTTTTTTAATCCTTTTATTGTTATTGTATAGCCATCAATTGTAAATGGAGATATATTCTCTATTTTTTTATAGATATTTTCTACAGATGTTAATTTTTTATTATAAGTTAGCTCTTTTGTTATATCTAATTCATCAGGAGCATATACTTTTTTTACATTATATTTTTCTTTTATGTGTTGTTGTTTTTTATCGATATAATTTTCTAATTCTTCTTTACTACTTATTAACCCCAAAGATTTACCTTTTAAATAAACTCTATAAACTTCTTTAGGCTCTTTTATAACTTTTAAATCCTCTATATTTATTAGCAAAAAGCTTATAATTCCTGCGATTAAAACATATATAAACGTTTTAATATTCATTTTTCTCAACTCCTTGCTCATCTTTTCTTAAACTTAAAAATGTTGATGTATTCTTTTTAAATAATAGTTCAATAGTAGCAGTTGGACCATTACGATGCTTACCTATTATCAATTCACTTATACTTGAATCATCATCTCTTCTTGCTTCTTTATTATAATAATCATCACGATATAAAAATGATACTATATCTGCATCTTGTTCTATAGATCCTGATTCACGTAAATCACTCATGATTGGTCTTTTATCTTCTCTTGATTCTACTCCACGAGAAAGTTGGGCTAATGCAATTACTGGAACATGTAATTCCATCGCTAAAGTTTTTAGACTTCTTGATATATCAGAAACCTCTTGTTGTCTATTAGCGCCATAATTTTTTCCACCTGATATTAATTGAAGATAATCTATTATTACTATACTTAATCCTTTATCACTACTTGCAAGACGACGACATTTGGCTCTTATTTCTCCTATTGTAATACCTGGTGTATCATCTATAAAAAGATTAGTATCAGAAAGTTGAGCACTTGCTTCATTTACTCTTTTCCAATCTTGATTTAATAAGTTTCCTGTTCTCAATTTGTAACCTTCTATTTGTCCTAATGATGACAAAATTCTTAGTGCTAATTGTTCTGCTCCCATTTCTAAGTTAAATAGAGCAACTGATTTTGAAGTATTCATAGCTATATGAGTAGCCATATTTAATGCAAAGGCAGTTTTTCCCATAGCAGGACGTGCAGCTATTATTATAAATTCATTTTCATGAAGACCTGCTGTTAATTTATCAAAATCATACCAACCTGTGGCAATTCCTGTTATTTCTCCTTTTGATTCTGCTAATTTTTCTAAATCTTTTTCTGTTTTTGCTAATACTTCTTTTATTGATTTAAATTCACTAGATTTTCTATTCTTTACTATATTTAAAATTTTCTTTTCAGCTTCATCTAGTGTTTCATTTACATTTTCATTACTATTATATCCATCACTTGCAATATCTGTAGCTGTCTGTATTAATCTTCTAAGTATAGCTGTATCTTCTACATTTTTAATATAATAATCTATATTAGAAGCAGTAGGTACAAAATTTAATATTTCAGTTAAGTATTCTACTCCTCCTACTTCATTTAAAAGATTTTTATTTTTTAAATCACTTGTTACTGTTGTTAAGTCTATTGGTATTTTTTTATCCATTAGAGATGATAAAGACGAAAATATCTTTGCATTTTTTTCACTATAAAAAGAATCGTCTGATAATGTTTCACAAGCTTTCTGTAAAGCATATTTTGAAAGAAAACATGCTCCTAATACTGATTCTTCAGCTTCTAAATTACTTGGTAATGTCCTTGTTGACATATTATCACCTCTATTTTACTACATGAATTTTTACTATTGCAGATATATTATTATATAAATTAATTTTTACATTATGATAACCTAATGATGTTATTACAGATTGTAAGTCAATCTGTTTCTTATCTATTTTATATCCTTGTTTTTCTAATTCTTCTTTTATTTGTTTTGGACTAATACTTCCAAAAACTTTATCATCTTTTCCTGTTTTTACTTTAAATTCTAATTCTTCTTTTTCTAATTTTTCTTTTATTTTATTTGCTTCAATTTTATTTTGTTCATTTGTTTTTTCTTCTCGTGCCTTTTCGTGTTGAAGATCATTCATATTTTTTTCATTAACAGGAATAGCATATCCATTCTTTATTAAAAAATTTTTTGCATAACCATCTGCTACTTGTTTTATATCTCCTTTTTTTCCTTGCTTTCTTAAATCCTTAATAAAGATTACTTGCATTTTACTCACCTTCTTGTTTTTTAATTTCTTTTTTGAGTATATCTTCTACTTTACTAATGCTTTTATTTTCAAATTTTGCAGCGCCATTATAGTCATCTCCGCCACCACCTATATTGCTTAATATAGATTCGATGTCATAATTACCTAAACTTCTTCCACTTACACCTACAGTTGTTTTTCCAATTTTACCAACTACAAATGAAGCTTCTATATCATTAAAGAATAATAAAGTATCTGCTATTTTAGCTAAATCTTCTCTTCTATATATTGTATATGGAGATGCTTTTGTAAATGCAATTTTATCATTTATAATTTCTATTCTACTTAATAATTTTTGTCTTTCTGAATATTCAAGTAAATCTTGTTTTAATAGATATTGAACTTTTTTTGCTGATGCACCTAATGATGCTAGATAATATGCTGTATAATATGTGTTTGCTGTTGTTTTTAACATAAAGTTATTTGTATCTAAAACTATACCTGATAGTAATATAGTAGCATAATATGAATCTATTTCTGCATCACTTGTTTCTAATAAATTAGCAACCATTTCACAAGTACTTGATGCAGCCTCATCTAATATTATAAATGCATCTTTAATACTTGTTTTTCCTAATAAATGATGATCTATTATTACTTTATTTTTAATTAATTTTAAAACATTTTCACTTTGAACTAAATCTTTCTTTGTTGTATCTAATATCAATAATAAATTTTTTGATTCTTTTTTATGAAGATTTTTTTCTACTTCACTACCTTTTATTATGTTTAAACATCCTTCTAATTCTTTTAAGATTTTTTCAACACCTAATTCATGTTTAGTATCATCTATTACTAAAAAACAATTTTTCTTTTTATTTTTTAGTATAATATACATACCAATTGAGCTTCCTAGCGCATCTAAATCTAAATCTTTATGTGCCATAATAAATATATTTTTAGCTTTTTTTAATTTTTTATTTAATTTCTTTTTCTTTTCTATTATTACCATAACTTCCTCCTAGATACTTTTCTCCATAGTAATTATATAATATTTTAAAGGTTTTGTCGATACTAGATATAATAAAAGAGATTGAAATTTCAATCCCCTATTTTTTTACTTTTTCTTTTGCACTACTATTTTCTATTTCTTCAAATGTTCCATCTGGATTATATTTATAATACTTAGATTCTCCATTTTCTATCGTTTCTACTGTATCACATACTCTTATATATATATCATCTTCTTTATTAATACCTGCATCTACACCTCTTGGTTCTAAATCTTTTGGTCCTTGAATTAGTAATCCATATACAATTGAGATTTTATTAGCAAATACACCTTTTTCTAAATAATCTGATTCAGTATATCTTTGCTCTGTTACTGAACCACTAGTTGTTCCATTTATACCATATACTGTACCTTGGATAAACGATTCATTTTGTCCTTCGATTGCATTTAAACTTATAAAGGTTTTATCATCTGATATTGGAAAACCCATTAATTGGGAAGTATGTATTCTATCATCCATACTATCTTGTTTTATTCCATCCATTGCAGCCTTGGTTGATACTATAGAAGTATCCATATGAATATTATCTATCCATACTTTTGTATCTTTATCTAGACCTATAGTATTAATTGTTAGCATTATTTTTTTATCTGAAGTTATTTTCCATTTATTATCTGCTAATGACATACAATTAAATTTTACTTGTAATTTAAAATCTTCACCTGGTACTTCTATTTCCTTTGTAACTCCTGATAATATATCATTTTCTGAATTAAAATCAATCATTTCTATTGAATCAATATTCGTTCCAATTTCTTCTTCACAACCACTTAACATTAATGATAAAGCTGTTGTAAAAGCTAATAATTTAAAATTTTTCTTGAGTGTTTTTGTAACATTATCTTTATCTACTTTTATTTTCATATTTTAACCTCCCCTCCGTGAAATGAAATAATATATCTTATGATATAAATTATATAAGTTTAAAAAAAATCGATATAAAAATTTATATCAATTATCTTGTATAAGGTAAATATGCAACTGAACGTGCTCTTTTTATTTCTCTTGCAATATGTCTTTGATGACGTGCACAAGTTCCTGTTACTCTTCTTGGTAATATTTTACCTTTTTCATTTACATATCTTTTTAATGTTTCTGGATCTTTATAACTTATAGTTTTGCCAGTACACATTGCACATACTTTTCTTTTTTTTCCATAAAAACCTGCCATGTTTTATCTCCCTTCTTTAAAATGGTAACTCATCATCACTTATTTCTATACTTGATCCAAAATCTGCGAAAGGATTACTATCAACATCAGTTCCTTTTGTGTCAGGAGCTTTATCAAAATCATATGGAGTTGGGCCTTCATTAGAAGGTTCTGAAGCATTAGCTGTATTTGAGGATTTACTTCCTAAAAATTCTACATTGTCTGCTACTACTTCTGTAATATATCTCTTGTTTCCATCTTTATCATCATATGAACGAGTTTGAATACGTCCATCTACTGCAACTTGACTTCCTTGTTGAATATAATTCTTTACATTTTCTGCTTGTTTTCTCCATACAACTATATTTATAAAGTCAGCTTCTCTTTCACCGGCTTGATTTGTAAAATTTCTATTTACTGCAAGTGTAAATGATGCTACTGGAGTATTACTACCTGTATATCTTAATTCTGGATCTCTTGTTAATCTACCTATTAAAAATACTTTATTCATTTAAATACCTCTTTCTTAATCTTCAACTCTTACAACTAAGTGACGAATTACATTTTCATTAATTTTTACTACACGATTAAATTCTTCTATTGCAGCTGAATCTGCATCTACTACATAGAAAAAGTAATATCCTGTTTTATATTTTTGAATTTCATAAGCTAAATCTCTTTGACCAATAGCTTTTTCTTCTACTACTTTAGCTTTCTTATCTGTTAATACCTTCTTCATAGCATCAGCAGTCTTTTTGATTTCTGCTTCCTCCATATCTGGTTTAACGATAAAAGTAATTTCATACTTATTCATTATTCCACCTCCTTTTGGACATATGACTCATATAAATTTATGAGTAAGGAGTATTTTAAATACTCGTATGTATTATATCAAATGTTTTATATTTTGTAAATTTTTTTCTTATTTTTTTATTAATTGCTTATTTTGCTTATTTTTATTTTCTTGATACTCTACTTTAAATTCATCTATATATTTTCTTATATCTTCTATTGTATATTCATTTTTTTGATATTTATGCTCTATTAAAAAATTTTCTACTTTAAATTCTTCAAATGATTCAAGACCATAATCTTTTTCAGAATAATTATCACTTATGAAAAGTATTCTTTGATTCGTTTCTATATCGTAATAATCTTTGGAAATATTATATTTTCCATTACTATTTACATCTTCTTCGGCCATATATATTTGTATATTGTTATTTGGATAATGAAAAACTAAAAATTTATATTCAATTAAATTATTATAAGAAATTGTATCTGATACTTCTATTTGTCCATTATCACCTGTATTATATGAAAAATCACTCTCACAACCTATTAATGTATATATTCCTAGTCCTGCAACTAGAGAAGTAGATATTCCTAATCCTGTAACTAGAGAATATACTAGTAATTTGTTTCTTTGTTTTAATAATGATTCTTTAGTATCCATATAAATATCTCCTTTATACATTAAATCTAAAGTGACAAATATCACCATCTTGCATTAAATAATCTTTTCCTTCAAGTCTTGCTTTTCCTGCTTCTTTTACTTTTAATTCGCTTCCATATTCTATTAAATCAGTATATGATATTACTTCTGCTCTTATAAATCCTTTTTCAAAATCAGTATGAATTATACCTGCACATTCTTTAGCATTCATTCCTTTTTTAAAAGTCCATGCTCTTACTTCATCTTTTCCTACTGTAAAATATGTAGCAAGGCCTAAAATATCATATGTTGCTGTTATCAATTTATCTAAACCTGATTCATTTATTCCTAATGCTTCTAACATTTCTTTTTTGTCTTCTTCATTTAACTCACTTAAATCTTCTTCTACTTTAGCGCATAAACTTACTACTTGTGAGCCTTCATTTTTTGCATATTCTTTAACTAGTTTTACATAGCTATTATCTTCTTTTTCTAATTCATTCTCTTCTATATTTGCAAGATAAATTATAGGTTTTATTGTTAAAAAGCTATAGGATTTTAATGCCTTTTGTTCTTCTTTACTAAATTCTATTTGTCTTAATGGTTTATTTTCTTCTAAAGCTTTCTTTGCTTTTTCTAAGGCTTCAACTTCTATTATTGTATCCTTATCTTTTGTAGTTCTTGCTTTTTTTGATACTTTCTCTAATCTATTATTAATAATATCTAAATCAGCAATAGCTAATTCTAAATTTATAGTTTCTATATCTCTTATTGGGTCAATATTTCCTTCTACGTGAATTATTTTACCATTATCAAAACATCTTACAACCTCAACTATCGCATCTACTTCTCTAATATGTGATAAAAATTTATTTCCTAAACCTTCACCTTTTGATGCTCCTTTAACAAGTCCTGCAATATCTGTAAATTCATAAGCAGTTGGAATAAATCTATTTGGTTCATACATTTCTTTTAGTTTGGTCATTCTATCATCTGGCACTGTAACTACTCCTACATTTGGCTCTATTGTTGCAAATGGATAATTTTCAGCTAATATTTTTTGATTTGTAATAGCATTAAATAATGTTGACTTTCCTACATTTGGAAGTCCTACTATACCTGCAGTTAAACTCATATTTAGTCCTCTTTTCTTTATATATATACTAATTTTTCTTTATATTATAATAAATTTAATTTTTTCTATCAAGAATATATTTAAAAATCCACAGTTTTTGTGGATTTATTATATTGTTGGATATACACCTGGACCTATTGGTAAACCTAAAATATACCAACCAATAACTAATAGTATCCATGTGGCACTTATAATAGCAAAATATGGTAATACTAATTTTATTGATCTTCTTATTGTAATTGGTTTATTCTTATCAAAATTATATATATTTAAATATCCTAAATAAATTACAAAACACGCTAG
Organism: uncultured Bacilli bacterium; assembly: GCA_947632685.1. Classification (GTDB taxonomy): domain Bacteria; phylum Bacillota_I; class Bacilli_A; order RF39; family UBA660; genus UMGS995. The sequence goes on from CANRQD010000020.1 coordinate 8,195, forward strand.
TAGTGGAGTTATACCATTTGTCATTGAATCTCCCACTCTTGCTACTAATTGTGCAAATTGTGCTGATATATTTGATTGCATAAACATTGGTACCACTACTGGTGAAAAAATTGCCCATTTAGCACCTGGTGTTGTTAAAAATAAATTTGCTATTGCAATCAATACTAATGTTAATAAAATTAATGGTATACCACTAAAGCCTAAATATTCTATTAAGTTTGCAAACCATGCTGTTATAATTATACCAATATTTGTTTTTTTAAATATTGCAATAAATTGAGACATTACAAATATTAATACTAAAATTGTACCTATTTTTGAAAAATATTCACCTGTTTTTTCTATTAATTGTCTATCATTAGTAATAGTTTTTGCCCCAATTCCATAAGCTAATCCTACAAATAAGAATAGTAATGACATCATATATGTAAATCCATCTTGAAAATATGAATTTTCTCCAAATACTTGATTTAAATATGTAGTTTCCTTCATATCTAGTAATAACCCTGAATTTGGTAAATTTGGTATTAGCATATAAATAAAGATAATTATTACAATAATAGCTGTAATTAAGGCCCATTTAAGTCCTCTTTTTTGATTTTTTTCTCTTTCTATTTTATGTTGTTCTTCTTCTTCTAAATCTATTATTCTTAATTCTTCTGTTTTAGATAAATCTTCTCTTACTTTATATTTTCCAAGTCTAGGACTTATTATTTTTTCTACTATAATAGTACCTATTATAGATATTATTATAGAAGTTACTATTATAAAAATTAAATTACACGTTAAACTTATATGAGTATTACTATCTATAATAGATGCTGCTACTGATGTATAATTCATTAGTGCCACTTCTGTTGAACCAACAAATACTGAAACACCATATCCGAAAGCAACTCCACAAAAGGCTGTTACTATACCAGTTAGTGGATTTCTTCCATTGGCTGAATAGATCATTGCAACTAAAGGAATTAAAACTGCATAACCTATTTCATTTATTAACGATGAAATTGTAGCAGTAAATATTACTATGAATGTTATTTGTAGATTTGATAATTTTCTAATATATTTTCTAGAAAATGCTTCTATAAATCCTGTAGCTTCAGCAATACATAAACCAATTAATGATATAAGTAACATTCCTAATGGTGCAAAGCTGATAAAATTCTTTGAAGCATTACTTATAATAAATTTTATTCCATCAAAAGATAATAGATTTTCAACAGATACTATTGTAGCTTCTAATTCTTTAGTATTTTTATTTATTGTATTATATGTAGCTTGCATTTCAAATTTTGATAATACAAAACTTAATAATATAATTACAAAACTTATTACAATAAATATAGTAATAGGATGAAAATAAAACTTTTTTAGTTTTAATTTTTTATTTTTTCTCATATTAACTACCTTCCTCTGAAATAATCTTTTTTATCTTTTTGTTAAATTCGATTCTTGGCATAAATAATGATCTATTACAATTTAAACATCTTATTTTTATATCTGCACCTAATCTAATTATTTCCCATTCATTTGTTCCACAAGGATGTGGCTTTTTCATTATAACTTTTGTTCCTAATTTATAATTTAATTTATTATTTTCCATTATGTACCTCAATTTGTTGATATGGTATTTTTATATTTGCCTTATCTAATGCTTTCTTTATTTCTTTTCTTAAAATTCTTTGTACATTTAAATGCTCAGCTGAAGCTGTTTCTACTACAACTCTATATATAACACCTGATGCTTCTAATTCATTAATTCCCTGTACAATTACTTTTCCCTTTGTTTTTGGAATTTTTCCTGATATATCTTCTGCCATTTTGTTTAGTATTTTTTCCACTTTATCAGAATCATAACTATAATCTACAGATACATCTACTACTGCAAGTGAATTATTTAAGTTATAGTTTATAACTTGTGTAATCGTATGATTTGATATGATTAATGTTTGTCCTTTATAGTTTCTTATTCTAGTAGTTCTAAGTCCTAATGCAACTACTTCTCCCATAAAATCATTAATTTCTACGGTATCGCCAATTTCATATTGATCTTCCATTATTATTGATAAACCTGCTAGTAAATCTTTAGCAATATCTTGAAAAGCTAATCCAATTATTGCAGCAGTTATACCTAATCCTGCAATTATAGATTTTACATTTATACCAAAATTTGCTAAAATTGCAATTATTATAAAAATTATTATTATGTATCTAATAATATTTAAAATTAAGCTATTTATGGTTTTTACTCTTTTTTCATGATGTCTTTTTTTAAAATTTTTTTGTTCATATTTAACAATAATATTTTTTATTATTCTATAAACTAAAAAACCTATTATTATATATATTATTGGATTTATAAGTTGTATTATATCTATTGTATACTTATTAAGTATTACCAATATAATCACCTACTTTTTATTTAAATTCATTATTTCTAGTATTCTATTTAAATCATTGTTATTAGCAAAAGAAATTTCTAATTTGGTATTTTTTATTTTTACCTTTGTTCCTAAATGATCAGATAATTCTTCTTCTAAATAATCATATTCATGATTTTTTTCTGATTTGGTTCTTACTATCTTATTTTTTCTTTCAAATTTATCACTACTTGATGTTATGTCTTCTAATTGTCTAACACTTAAACCTTCTGTTATAATTTTATTTGCTAAAGCATTTATTTGTGATTCATCTTCTAATTTACTTAATACTCTAGCATGACCCATTGACATTTGTTTTTTACTTATTAAATCTTGTGTTTGTTTTGGAAGAGTTAACAAACCAATCATATTTGTAATATGACTTCTACTTTTTCCAAGACGTTCTGCCAATTGTTCTTGAGTTAATCCTAAATTATTTAATAATTGTTTATAAGCTGTAGCTTCTTCTATAGAATTTAAATTTTCTCTTTGTAAATTTTCAAGTAAAGCTATTTCCATCATTTCATTATCTGTAAATTCTCTAACTATAGCTGGTATTTCTGTTAATCCTGCTATTTTAGATGCTTTAACTCTTCTTTCACCGGCAATTATTTCATATCCTTTTATACTTTTCTTTATTATTATTGGTTGAAATACACCATGTTCTTTTATAGATGCTGCTAATTCTTCTAAAGCTGTTTGATCAAATACTTGTCTTGGTTGATATGGATTACTTCTTAATTCATTTAATGGAACTTTAATAATTTGTTCTTTAGGTGTTTCTGTAATAATTCTTTCTTCTATCTTATTATAATCAATTGGCTCATTATTAAATAACTCTTCTAATCCTCTTCCTAAAGCTTTTCTTCTAATATTATTATTGTTATTATTGCTATTATTAACGTTATTATTATTTTCCATTTCTTTCAATCACTTCCTTTGCTAAATTCATATATGCTTCTGATCCTCTACTTTTTGGATCATACGCTATTATAGGTTCTCCATGTGATGGGGCTTCAGTTAATCTTATTAATCTTGGTATAATTGTATTATAAACTTTTTCTTTAAAGAATTTTCTAATATCATCTACTACTTCAAATCCTAAGTTTGTTCTGGAATCTAACATAGTTAGTAAAACACCTTCTATTTCTAATTCAGGATTAAGTGTTTTTTGGGCTAACATAATTGTATTAAGAAGTTGTAAAATTCCTTCTAATGCAAAAAATTCACATTGTACTGGAATAATTACTGAATTAGATGCTGATAAAGCATTTGTTGTTATCATACCTAGTGATGGTGGGCAATCAATTATTATATAATCATAATTTTCTTTTATTGTTTCTAGATGTTGTTTTAGTTGATTTCCCTTTGCAAAACCTGGATCATTTTGACTCTTTTCAATTAACTCAATATCTAATCCTGCTAAATTAATTGTAGATGGGATAACATATAACCCTTTATATTTAGTTTTTACTATTGTTTGATTTATTGTACATTTTCCTATAAAAACATCATAAATACTATTTTCTATATCACCCTTTGTTATTCCTACACCAGTTGATGTATTTCCTTGAGGATCTAAATCTATCAATAATACTTGCTTATTTAATGATGCTAGTGATGCAGAAAGATTAATACTTGTTGTTGTTTTTCCTACTCCACCTTTTTGATTTACTAAAGAAATTATCTTTCCCATAATATCACCTTTCCTTTTGTACTTACTATATTGTATCAAATATAATGTTTTTTTGAAATGCTTTTAGCAAAAAAAGTAGATTTTTATCTACTTTTATTTATTTAATTTTATTATAACTTGATAAGATTTTTCTAAGTTCATTTCATCTTTTTCTACTTTTATCCCTAATTCTTCTATTTTATTTATAGAATCTTGTATTATGTTTTTTGCTTTATCCATTTTATTTTCTATTTTTAAATTATCATTTTCTGTTGAAAGAGGAACATTATTAGTATTATATGTTGGAACTTCACCAGGTAATTCCACATTTATTAAATCTGGAGCTTTAAAATAATCTTCTTTATTTATTGATTCATCCTTTTTTTCACTTGCTTTTATGGCTTCTGCAGCTGGAGAAAAGAATTTAAAACTACTATTATCTTCTTGATCTTCAGATTTTAATAGTGGAGTACTTAAATTTAATAAACTATCTAAATTTGTATTTGATTCTTTTGTTTCTTTTAAATTTATATCTTTTGTATTTTTCTTTAAATTATTTATATCTATTTCTGCATTTGCAGAAACTGAATCATTTCCATATGGTTTATTTGGTGTTTCTTCTACATTATCATAAAATTGTTCAGCATCATCTTCGTCGTCTTCATCATCATCTATTTCACCATAATTTATGTATTTATTTCCAGTAGGTTTATTTTCATCTATTTGTCCTAAATCATTTGAATTTTGATTTAATATTAATGGTTCATTAGTGGTTTCATTATCATCATTTTCATTTGGCATCATTATCAAAGGCTCCTCATTATTTTGTTCTTCTTGTGGTGGTGATATTAAATCAAGGCTTGGATTAAAATTTGAGTCATTTTCACCATTTTTTTCATCATCAAAATTTGGCATTAAAGGACTACTAGATAAGAAGCTAGCACTAGAATTTATATCTTTACTTTCATCTTTTATATTTTCATATGAATCTTTTTTTTGTTCTTCTTCAGAATTTTTTTCTCCATTTATTCTATCTTCTAATTGACGTACAGTCATTTTATTTTCAATGATTTCTTTTAATAATTCTTTTTGTTCTTCTTTATTTTCTACACTAAGTAAAGCTCTCGCATGTCTTTCAGAAATTTCTTCTTTTAACAATGCTTCTTGAACTTCTTCTGTTAGTGATAAAAGTCTTAACTTATTTGAAACAGCAGATTGGCTTTTTCCCATTGTTTTTGCTAATTCCTCTTGGGTCATTTCATCTATTTCTAATATTTTTTGATATGTTTTTGCTTCTTCTAATGGATTTAAATTTTTTCTTTGCAAATTTTCTAATAATGCTACTTTTGAGGTTTCTTTATCATCTAAATCTCTTATTATTGCAGGTATTTTTGTTAATCCAGCTAAAGCGGATGCTTTATATCTTCTCTCACCAGCAATTATTTCATATTTATCATTTACTTTTCTAACTATTATTGGTTGAATTACTCCATGCTCTTTTATAGATACAGCTAATTCCTTTAAAGGTCTTTCATCAAAGACTTCTCTTGGTTGAAATCTATTAGGAATAATATCATCCAAATATAGATATGCTACTTCTTCGCCTTGCTGCATATTCTATACCTCTCTTTTTATTCTTTTATTCTAGTTTATATTATATCATTTTATTTTTATTTTGAAAAGAGGATAAAGAAAAAAAGGTTATTATATCTATTAATATTATTTTTTTATAATAACAAGTGTTCGAATACTTTCTTCTTTTGGTAAATTAAATTTAATTAATTTATCTATTTTGCATTTATATTTATTTAAATAGTTTTCTATATCTAATAATTCTTCTTCTACATTTGCTTTCATAGCAATCATATAACCATTTTCTTTTACTAAATGCATTGTATATCCTAAAAGTTTTTTTAAATTTGCAACTGCACGTGTTACTACTATATCAAATTTTCCTTTATAGTCTTCGCTTCTTGTATGAATTGCTTTTATATTATTTAATTTTAATTGTTCTATAGTTTTATTTAAATAATTTACTCGTTTTTTTAGTGAATCTATTAACGTTATATTTAAATTAGGAAATACTATTTTTAAAACTATTCCAGGAAATCCTGCACCTGTACCTACATCACATAATGTTGTTATTTCTTTTAAATTTATGGCTTTTACTATAGTTAAACTATCATAAAAATGTTTTAAATATACATCTTTTTTTTCTATTATTCTTGTTAAATTTATTTTTGTATTCTCTTCTATTAAAATATTATAAAATTCCTCTAATTGTTCTTTTTGATTATCTGTTAATTGTATTCCTAATTTTTCTAATTCACTATAAAATTCTTCTTTACTCATTATATCCATTCCTTTTTAAATAAACCATAAGTATAGAAATATCTGCAGGATTTACTCCACTTATTCTTGAAGCCTGACCAATTGAAGTTGGTCTTATCTCTGATAATTTTTGACGTGCTTCACTAGCAATATTTAAAATATTATTATAATCGATATTCTCAGGAATTTTTTTATTTTCTAGATTTAACATTTTTTCTGCTTCTTTATTAGCTTTCTTTATATATCCTTCATATCTTGTATTAATTTCTATTTGCTCTAATACTTCATCACTATAATCTAAATCTATAAAATGCTTTATATTTTTTATACTTATCTCTGGTCGTTTTAATAAATCATATAGGCTTAATCCATCTTTTAGTTCACTACTTCCTATTTCTTTTAAATATTTATTTACTTCTTCTTTTGGAGTAATTCTTGTTTCTTTTAATTTAACATATACTTGTTCTATTTCTTTTTTCTTGTTCTTAAACTCTTCATATTTTTCTTCACTTATTAATCCGACTTTATACCCATAATCTCTTAATCTAATATCAGCATTATCATGTCTTAATAATAAGCGATATTCAGCACGTGATGTTAATAACCTATATGGATCTTTTACTCCTTTTGTTACTAAATCATCTATTAATACTCCTATATATGCTTCATTTCTTTTTAATATTAATGGTTCTTTTCCTTCTAATTTTAAAGCTGCATTTATTCCCGCAAGTAGTCCTTGACCTGCTGCCTCTTCATAACCACTTGTTCCATTTATTTGTCCTGCTGTAAATAATCCTTCTACTAACTTTGTTTCTAAATTTTGTTTTAGTTGTTTAGAATCTATTGCATCATATTCTATGGCATATG
>CANRQD010000021.1 GCA_947632685.1 uncultured Bacilli bacterium
CCCCCGGACGCTTTTGTCAATAATTTTTCATAAAAAAAAGCGTAAAAAAAAGAAGCATTATAACTTCTTAAATAGTTTCTTCATCAATATAGTTTTCTTTTACTTCTTCATCTATTTTTTTATCTATATCTTCATCCTCAACTATTTCATCCCATGGTTCTTCATCTTCATCTACTGCTATTTTTACTTTAGCATCTCCTACTAATTCTATACCTAATTCTTTTTCTATTGTATAAATAACTTTATTATCTTTTATATCTACTTTAGAACAAGTTGGTTGTTTTAAACTTCGTATAATAATTTCTTCATTTTCACTATCTAAATCATCTCTTTTTCTAACTTTAACACTTTCTTGATAAGTATTAGTATCTTTATAAACTTCTGTTTTAGTATCATTATCATAAGAATACCATATATTTACATCATAACTACCATTTATAACAATAGAATCTCCCACTCTATTTCCCTTAAAATTATGATTTATTACCCAACATCCTAGTATTGTAGTAGGTTTATTTTCTACAATTTGTTCTCTTGTTGATGTAAAAGATTTTTTTCCTTTACCAATAACGGCTTTAGTAACTATTTCTTTATAATTAGACATATTACTCCTCCTCTAATCTAGTTTATGCATAAAATAAAAAAAACTATACAAATAAATAAAAAAATTGGACTTTCATCCAATATTTTCATTAAGTATATTATAAAAATAATCATTTAACTCATCTTTTACTAAATTTATCATATTGTTAACTACTTCTAAATTGTTATTATATTCTGCATAAATTGGTATTTCATTTAATTCTTTTTCTTTTATTTCTAATTCTTTCTTTATGGACTCATCACTTTCTCTTATATATTTTTTTTGTAACGTTTTTATTTCATTTATAAGAGATTGTATTTTTTTATTATTCTTCATTTTCTTTTTTATTTCAATACATTTTATATATTCTTTAGAATTAATAATATAATTAATAATATTATCTAAATCTTTTTCAATTTCCTTATTTAACATGTCCATCTAAACTCCATGTTTTAGCTTCATCTATTTCTACTGTTACAATATCACCTCTATTAATATTTTTACCAGTAAAATTAACTAATTTATTAGTATCAGTATATCCATAATATATATTTTTTTTATCTGATATTCCTTCTGTTAAAACTGAAAATTCTTTACCAATTAATTTATTATTTTTCTCTAAAAAATATTTATTTACTATATTATTTAGTCTTTGTAATCTTTCTTCTTTTTCTTCCATTGATACTAAATCTTTTAATTTAGCTGCAGGAGTATTTTCACGAGGAGAATATATAAAAGTAAAAGCATTATCAAATTTACAATATTCTGCTACTTCAAGGGTTTCTTTAAAATCTTCTTCTGTTTCATTTGGAAAACCTACAATAATATCAGTAGATATAGTTACATTTGGTATTTTTTCTTTTATTTTATTAAACAATTCTAAATATGATTCTTTTGTATATCTTCTACCCATTAATTTTAAGATTTTATTACTACCTGATTGTATAGGAAGATGAATACTAGGCATAATATTTTTATATTTTGCGATAACATCAATCATATTATCTGTAAAATCCCATGGATGTGATGTCATAAATCTAACTCTTTCTATATTAGTTTTGCTAACATCTTCTAATAATTCTCCAAGTCCATAGTCTTTATATAAATCTTTTCCATAAGCGTTAACATTTTGCCCTAAAAGAGTCACCTCTTTATAACCATCTGCTACTAATTTTTTTACTTCTTCTATTATATCTTCTTTTTTTCTACTTCTTTGTCCTCCTCTAGTATATGGAACAATACAATAAGTACAAAATTTATCACAACCATAAATTATATTTACATATGCTTTATAATTTTTATCTCTTTTAACAGGCATACCTTCTACTAAGTCACCCTCTTTTGAGTAAACTTCAATTACCTGTTTTTCTTCTTTAATAGCTTTATCAATAATTATGGGTAATTCATGAAGATTATGAGTACCAAAAACAAAATTTACAAACTTATAATCTTTTAATATTTCATCTACTACTCCCTCTTCTTGAGCCATACAACCACATAAACCTATAATTAAGTCTTTATTAACAGTTTCTTTTAAATGCTTTAATCTACCTAACATACCAAAAGCTTTATTATGAGCATTTTCTCTAATAGAGCAAGTATTTAAAAGTACTAAATCAGCATTATTATAGTCATCTACTTTTTTAAACCCTAATTCTTCTATCATTGCAGAAATATTTTCACTATCATGCTCATTCATTTGACAACCATAGGTTTTAATATAATAAGTTTTTCCACAATAATTGTTAATAAATTTTTTATCTATTTTATAATTAATAGTATTATAGTTATTTTTTACTCTTTTTCTTGCTTCTTTATAATTTGGTAGCATCATAATACCACTCCCACTTCTTTTAGTATTATATAAAGAAAATAAAAAAAAGTAAACTATATTTTAGCTTACCTCTACAAGTTTTTTCTTTATTAATTTTTCTAATTTTTTAAATTTATTTGACATAATTTCATCTTTTATTAAATCCATATTATCTTTTATTTCATCTAATAATTGTTTCATATTTGGAAGTAAAACATCTTTTTTAGATAAACTTCCTACAATTATTTCTAAATTATTTAATTTAGAATAACTACCATAATATGAACTTTTTATATAGGCATCAAATAATTTTCTAAATGATACGACATCTATATTATTAAATCTTTGATCTTCTAGTATTTTTAATGTTGTATAAATATAATTTTCATTTATTGATTTATCTAAGATAGTTTCTCCTTTTTCATTCTTTAAATTAGGAATAAAGTCTTTTCTTCTTTTAATACTTTTTATTATATCTACAACATATACATAATTTATTGATACTAAATAATGTGCAAAAGAATTTCCTTCATTATTTTGATGATTTATGTTCCATTCTTTTTTCTTCATATATTTTAAAACTAAATCAAATTCTCTAGCTTTTAAAAGTCTTGTTACAACATCATTTCCAGCTGGATCTAATGTATTTAAATCAACTAAATTTTTTGACAATATTTTATCAACTAAATCAAATTGTCTTTCTCTAATTAAATCAAATATTAATACTGGTTTCTTTTCACATGCCTTAATTGCCTGAGCTTCATTACCAAACATAATAACACCTCTATTCACGTGATAGTTACATATTATAACAGAATTTACTTTAAATGTCAACTGCTAATTATATTATGGTTATAATATTATAATTATATACATTAGTATAAAAAAAATGCTTATTCAGCATCTTCATCATCTATGTCTTCAGAGTCATTTGTTTCTTTATTTTTTATTTATTCTACTTATTAATTATATGTTGTTTCATTAAATTTTTTTTCTAATAATTTTACTGGTTCTGATTTATTTCTTAAAATAGTAGAAATTGATTCATAATTATGAATATTATAAATTATATTTCCAACTAAGCTAGAGCAATCACATACATGTAACCATTCTTTTTGTTTATATTCTTTTGGAATATATGATAGATTAGTCGTATAAATTCCATTAATCATTCCTTTATCATAGTATTCTTGAAATTTATCTACACCTTTTGTAAATAAAGCATAGGTTACTATCAAATAAGTACTACCTACTTTTCTTTTATGTAATTCTTCTACTACATCAAACATACTTCCACCACTAGAAATCATATCATCAACTACAATAGCAGTTCTTCCTTCTAAATCATTATCACCACTATATTCATGTGCAATGACAGGATACTTTCCATCAGTAAAGTTATTATAATCTCTTTGTTTATAAAAACTTCCCGCTACCCTATCAATGTGATTGTAATTAAAACAGTTTAAATATACATTTCTTCTTCCAATTGCCCCATTATCTGGTGCGATAAAAGCTAGTCTTTTTAATTGCTCCTTTTCTAAATCTTTTATAAAAGAATCCAATATAATATTTGTTGCATAAAAATTATCAAATTCTGTATTATGCATAGCATGCTCTACTCCCTGATCATGTGCATCAAAGGTTATAAATGATTCTACTTTTCTCATATTATCTATTAAATTTAAAAATTGACCACATAATAAATTTTCTCTACTAACTCTTTTGTGTTGTCTTCCTGCATATAATAAAGGCATTACAATATTTAATCTTTTTGCATGACCATTGCAAGCACCTATACCATCTAATAACTCTATCATTAAATCATTTGGACTAGTGTGATTTTTTATACCATGCATTTTGTATACTTTAGAATAATTACCAACATCTGTTAATAAAAATATATCCATACCTCTTACTGTTTTTTCTATCTCTACTTTTAAATGGCCATCTTCAAACCAATTTTCTTTTATAGGTAACATAAATGTATATTTATCTTTTTCTATATTGTGTTTATCTAATAGAAATGAATCAACACTTTTACCTAATTCTAATGCACTTTCAAATACCATTAATCTTAATTTTTTACTTTCAACTTGTAACTTTTTTTCCATAATATAACCTACTTCACCCTATTTCATTATAGCAGTACAATTAAATTCTATCAATAAAATTTTACTATAAATATTCTTCTAATGAATAAAAATTACTTCCTCCAATTGAATCTTCAAAATCTTTACTTTGTTCTTCCCATATTTGGTTTATGGAAACATAATCATTATTAATCTTTTTTAATGGATCGTTAGAAATTGTATAACCAAAATTATATCCATATAATATTATTGCATGATTATATTTAGTAGTAGCATATTTTCCTGAACCCATTGCAGCATATACTATTTTTCCTCTAATTAAAGCATTTTCTAATTCCTTCTTAGTTTTTAAAGGTGTATACTTAATACCATATTTTTTGGAAGCATATATTACTGCTAAACCACTTGAACCTACATAATCATTATTATATTCATTTGTTTCATAATATAAATAATCAGCAACTTCTACGGGAGTAACTATCTTATTTAATATTGAAGTATAAGCCATTGCTAAAGAAGTAGGTGTACATCCTGATGATCCCATAGTACTAAAACCATATTTAATATTTTTCCAACGTTTATCTTTTTGATTATAATAGACTGGTATATACATTTTATTATTTATATAATTATTTGAGGTATTCAAAGTATTTTTTTTATAATCAACTTTTAAACATAATTTTATTTCTATCTTTTTAATATCATAATATGTAGTACCTGAAATTTGTCCATTTACAGCCCAATCTAACCAACCAAATTTAGATGAATAACAACGATAATATATATCATATTTTTTATTAACATTTTTATTTAGTTTTATTTTAATTAATCTTATATTATCTCTATTTATTGCATTTGCATAATTATTTATTATACTCCATTTATCATCCCAACCAGTATTTTTATTATACATTTTATATAATATATTTCCATTTAATTCTGGGCTATTAAATAAATTTTTTTTAATATTTGTCTTATCAAACATTAAACTATTAACATCAATACTATAAGTTATCCCTAGATCATTATTACTATTTATCGTTATAGCTTTTATATTTACAATCGTAAATGTTATAAATAATATAGATAATGTTATAGCTATCTTTATACTTCTTTTCCTCATACTACATATTTCCTTTAAAGCTTACTACATAATTAAATATATATTCGTGGTACTCTCTTACTTATATTACAAAGTATTTCATATTCTATGGTATCTAGTTGCTTGGCAATTTCTGTAATTTGATTATTATCTCTTATAATTTCTACCTTATCAAATAATTTTATACTATCATCTACTTTAACAAATAACATATCCATACAGATATTACCAATTATTTGATATGGTTTATTATTTATATGTACAATGCTTCCACTATATTTTCTAATTATTCCATCAGCATAACCTATTGGAATAACTGCTATTTTTTCATCTTTTGTTGCTTTATATAAAGCATTATAACCAACTGTATCGTTAATAGCTAAATTATTTATTTGTACTACATTACTATATAATTTAAATGTTGACTTTAAATTTAGAGATTTATCACTACTAAAACCATACATTATAATTCCTAATCTACAACCATTAAGATAATTTCTTTTTTCATATCTTGTAAGTGCTTCACTTGCTTGAATATGAACTACCTTTATTTTATTTAAATCTATATCACTAGTTATTTGTTCAAATTTTAGAAATTGATTATTAGTAATTTTTTCATTATCGCTACTATGAATATGTGAGTAAATTCCTTCTATATTTATATTTTTATCCTTTAGTTTATTATAAACATAATTAAATTCATCTTGAGTAGATACGCCTAATCTATTCATGCCTGTATTAATTTTTATATGAATAGTTGCCTTTTTTAATTTATTTAAATCTAGTGTTTCTAAATAATCTTTACTTAATATAGATAATGTAATATTATTATCTACTGCAAGTTCTATATCTTCATTTTTTATTAATCCAAGACATAATATAGGAATATCTTTATAAACTTTTCTTAATTCTAAGGCTTCTTCTAAAAGAGCAACTGCTAGATAGTTTACTCCACCTCTTATTATAGCAGCAGTTGTTTTAACTGCAACATGTCCATAACAATCTGCTTTTACTACACCAAAATAGTATTTGAAATTATTATATTTATTTACTACTTTTCTAACATTATATTCTACATTATTTAAATTTATTTCTGCATAAGTATTTCTATACATTTAGGTTTCTCCTTTATATAACTAGTAAATATATATTCTAACTTTTAACATCTATACTATTTATTAGTAATTTGTATTTTTTCTTTTCCACCCATATATGGTTGTAAAGCTACAGGTATTTTTATATTACCATCTTCTTGATAATTGTTTTCTATTACTGCTATTAATCCCCTAGGTGTTGCAACTACAATATTCTTATAGTTTTGCACTAATAAATGTTAAAATTGATCATCCATTAGAAAATCAAAAATATTAAGATGCTTAATTCCATTTTGAGAATAATCTTCTTTATTAGTTGAAATTACATATTTAGGATAATTATCACCTATATTATTAAAAGCATTAAATTCTCTATTTCTAGTTTCTTCATTCGATAAATCATAGCAAGCTTGAATATATTTAATATCTTTATTTTTAGATGCTATAAAATCTATCTCTCCCTCTTTAGTCTTTCCAATATAAACATCATATCCCTTCTTTATTAATTCATTATATATCAAATTTTCAAAAGCCTGTGAATAGTTAATTTCTTTACTATTAGTTTTAATTTTTTTCACGCCTAAATCTGTAGCATAAAATTTATTTAAGGATTTTAAAACAGCTTTGCCATTTATATCATATCTATAGACTCTATTAATAATGAAAGTTGAACAAAGTGCCTCTAAATATTTATACAATGTATCTGTAGCAACTTTATTACCATGTTTATCTAAATAATCTAATACATTTGTTGCAGAAAATTCTCTCGTTTCGGTTTCTAAAACATACTGAAGTATTTTATTAAATGAAGTAACATCTGATATTCCAAGTCTATCTACAACATCTTTAAGAAGTATAGAATCATAAACATCTCTAATATAATTTTCTTTTGAATCATTATTTTCAAAAATAAATCTTTGTGGCAAAGTTCCCCATTCAAAAATATCTAATAGTAAATCAAAATAATTTTCTGGTTTAGTGCTAGTTATTTCAACAACTTCTTTAAATGATAAAGGATTAATTCTGAAACTTACATATCTTCCAGATAAATCAGTAGATAATTCTAAAAAAGTCATTTTACTATTTGAACCGGTAATAAAAATACTAAATTGATCTGTAATTCTTAAAGAATTAATAGCCTTTTCAAATTCTTTTACTTTTTGAACTTCGTCTAAAAATATATAGTAAGTATTTTTATCTTTTACTAAACTCTTAATATAATTATTTAATTCTATTGCATTAGTTATATTAGCATAATCAAGAGATTCAAAATTAATATATATTATGTGATTATCTTTAACACCACTTTCTTTAATCTCTTCTATTATTTGTTGTAATATTACAGATTTACCACTTCTTCTTAATCCACACAAAACTTTTATTAATGAATTTACATAATAAAAATCTCTAATTTTATTTAAATAGTAATTCCTCTTTAACATAGCATTTCACCTCTTCATTAGTATTATATAACAAATTTCTTTAAATATAAAGTTTTTTTGTTAAATTGGAAAAACTATTTTATTTTTATATTTTTTTTGATAAATTGGAAAAATTAAATTTATTTTTTTTATAATCACTGAAACTAATTTCTTCATTTGTGCATTGTTAGTTAAATTAATTTCTGTTTAACTTTTATTCTTATTTTAGCTTTTTGATATTCTATTTCTGTAATAATGCTTTCTCTTAAAAGATTATTTATTAAAGTAAGTTTCATATAATAATAAATTACATTATTATTTAATTCTTCTTCTCTATCTTTGTTTTTCCACCCATATATGTTTGTAAAGCTGCAGGTATTTTTATACTACCATCTTCTTGATAATTGTTTTCTATTACTGCTATTAATCCTCTAGGTGTTGCAACTACAGTGTTATTTAGAGTTGAAACTAAATAATTTCCATTTTCTCCTTTAGCTCTAATACTAAGTCTTCTTGCTTGAGCATCACCTAAAGTAGAACATGAACCTACTTCAAAATATGCTTTTTGTCTTGGACTCCAAGCTTCTACATCACAAGATTTTACTTTTAAATCAGCAAGATCTCCACTACAACACTCAAGTGTTCTTACAGGAACATCTAAGCTTCTAAAAAATTCTACTGTATACTGCCACATTTTATTATACCAATCCATAGCATCACAACTTTTACATAAAACAATCATTTCTTGCTTTTCAAATTGATGAACTCTATATAAACCTCTTTCTTCAATACCATGTGCTCCTACTTCTTTTCTAAAACAAGGAGAATAACTTGTAAGAGTTATAGGTAAATCTTGTTCTTTTATAATTTGTCCTTTAAATCTACCAATCATTGAGTGCTCTGATGTACCTATTAAATATAAGTCTTCATTTTCTATTTTATACATCATATCATCCATCTCTTCAAATGACATAACACCATCTACTACATCACTTCTTATCATAAATGGAGGTATACAATATGTAAATCCTTTATCTATCATAAAATCTCTAGCATAAGATAACATTGCTGAGTGAAGTCTAGCAATATCACCCATTAAATAATAAAATCCATTACCACTAGTTCTACCAGCTGAATCTTTATCTATGCCATTTAATGCTTTTATAATATCAGCATGATATGGTATTTCATAATCTGGTACTACTGGTTCTCCAAATTTTTCTATTTCCACATTACAACTATCATCTTTACCAATTGGAACAGAAGAATCTATTATATTAGGAATTATCATCATTTTATTTCTTAAATTTTTTGATATTTCTTCTTCCTCTTTTTCAATAGATGCTAATTTTTCATTTATTTTTCCTACTTCTTCTTTCTTTTTAGTAGCATCTTCTATTTTTTTCTCTCTCATAAGTTGTCCTATTTCATTACTAATAGAATTTCTATTTTTTCTTAATTCATCACCTTCTAATTGAAGATGTCTTTTTTCTTCATCCAATTTAATTACTTCATCTACTAACGGAAGTTTTTCATCTTGAAATTTTTTCTTTATATTTTCTTTAACCAATTCCTTATTTTCTCTTATAAACTTTATATCTAACATTATTTTTTCCTTCTTTCTATTTCTTTAATTATTTTCTTATATTGTGGTTTATACTTTTTTTCATTTCTTTCATAATCTTTTGCTGTTGGATTAGCAATTCTACTTAAATCCATATTATTTTCCATATCAGCACGTTTTACTTCCAATGCAATTTGATTATTACTATTTATAATTCTATCAATAAATTCTGGATAGGTTTCTCCTTGTGATTTTCTCTTAGTTACTATGTCAATTACATCAACAATTTCATCTGTAAATCCTATATCTTTTAAGTCATCTAACTCTATATCTGTATCTTCTACTATATCATGTAATAATCCAACTATCTTTTTTTCTATAGTATCAACAGATTCTGCTACACTATATAAATGATTTGTATATGGATATCCTCCTTTATCTTTTACTCCTTCAAAAACTATTTCTATAATAATTATAGCTTTTTTATATAAATTTTTCATATTTTTTAACTTTAAATATTCTGTTTCTGTAAAATAATTTCTAAAATTATTCATATACTACTCCTCTACATTAAATGATTTTCTATATTTTTATATAATACTTTTTCTATTTCTTCTTTATTATAATAATTACTTAATAATTTAGTCAACTTATCTTTTATATCTTCATGTCTATATAATGATATTCCTTCTGAAACCCCATATAGATCTGTTGCAAATTCCATATTATCAGTAGCTATTGCAATATTATCTATTCCTAAAATTTTTTTCATATATTTAATATGCTCCAAATAATTATTTTCTAAATTATTTTCATATTTATTAATAAATGGACCATATGATACAAGTCCAACTATACCATCTAATTCTTTTATAGCAAGTATTTGATCATCATCTAAATTTCTTAGATGATTACACAGATTATAAGAATTAGAATGACTTGCTAGTACTTTTATATTTTTACCTTTATTTTTTAGGTCTTTAAGTAATTCTATTGTATCCCAAAATGTATTTTTATTCATATGTGACATATCTATACTTATACCCAAAGATACTGCTTTTTCTATAAACTTTTTACCTAATTCACTAAGTCCTTTTTCACTTCTATTACCTGATGCATATTTATTTTCACAATTCCAAACTAGTAATATATTCCTAAGTCCTAGATTATATAATGCTTCTAGTTCATTTTCATCTTTTATATAATCACAACCTTCAATACTAAAAATTACCTCTTTATCTGAAAAGTATTTTTTGAATAAATTTGTACTTATTTTAAACATTTCATATACATCAATATCTTCTATATGTAATTCTTCTTTCATCTCTTCTTTACTCATAAAATATAAATTTGCAATAAATCCTTTTATATCTTTAGTATTACTTTTTATTTTTTCTATATATGAAAAATTATTTTCGATATAACAACAATACAATATTGTTAATAAATCATAATGTGCATCAATCAAAATATCCCTCCTAAAAACAAAAAAAAGAATAGTACTAAAGGAGTCTATATGACGGTACCATCCTTTTATTTACTTAATTTAATAACGGTTTCCCGGAACAATAAGTTCATCTATAGAGTAGATAAATAAGTATTATTAGTTATTTACACCAACCATAACTTCTCTTTGTAATAATTTAACTTATTATTGTCTCTAATTATTGATTTAACTTTATTATATGACAATTTTAATATTTTATCAATATTATTTAGCTTCTATAATAAGTTTTATAGCAGTTCTTTCCTCTCCATCTATTGCAATATCTGAAAAAGCTGGAATGCAAACTAGATTTTTTCCACTTGGTGCAACAAATCCTCTTGCTATAGCTACTGCTTTTATAGCTTGATTTAGAGCTCCTGCACCCACAGCTTGTATTTCTACGCTTCCTTTTTCTCTAAATACATTTGCTAACGCTCCTGCAACACTGTTTGGATTAGATTTACTACTTACTTTAAGTATTTCCATATATATTATTCATTCCTTTCTATGATTAATATATATGTAATTTATTATTTTAAAATGCTTATTTCTTTATAAATTTTTTTACATAATTTTCATTAACTTTTCCATTATCTAAATATGGAGTTTCAGGTTTATCAAAATAGTGAGCTACTCTCATTAAATATTTATCAACTTCAAAACAAATAGTGACATCACCCAAAGTAGCATTATCACCAATTTTAAAGCGAGAATCCATTCTTCTCTTTAACTGATTTATTTTTTCTCTATTATAAACTGGAATAAATCTATCTTGTAATTCACTATATATAGGTGTAGTTATTTCACATATTTCTGGATTTATACCATAAGTAATTGTATCTTTGATATCAGACCAAAAAACATCTCTAGTTTCTGTTACTAACACTGTTTTATATGGTAATATATTTCTTATTTCTGGTTCATTATATATACGATCATATCTTCTGGTTTTTCTATATAAATTATAAACACACGCACTAGAATCTTGTTGTTCTACTATATAAGATGAGTCAGTAAGACGACAATTATCTAGGCGAATTGAATTACAATTAAATTCATTTTTCAACATTAATTTTGAACCTCCATTATCAACATAATGTTTAAACTTAGTTATTCTTTCATTATTTTGACTATTTTGTGAATAATCAGTTACTAAAAAATTAGATATTCCAGCTATATCACATTGCGCAATAAAACCAATTCTATCATTAAATAAAGCTAATATTTTATGATTTTTTACTCTTTTTAAACAAAGTGTATTAGCATCTTTTACATATTCAAACTCATATTTTTGTGGATCATATTCTAATTCTATAGCAATTCCACTAGTATTTTTTATTGTTTCTTTTTTCATATAATTCTCCCCTTTACATAAAATTGTCACTATATTATAACATGATATAAAAAAAAAGTAAAGAAAATTTTACTTTTTAATCTACTTTATCAATTGCAGATTTTATTACATTTACACAATTTTGCAATTTAGCTGTTTCTTCTTCGGTTAATTCAATATATATTCTTTGTTTTACACCAGTTCTATTTATAATTGCAGGAGTTCCCATAAATATATTATTATTTTTATCATAATTTGAAACAGTTAATATTGTATTTTCATCTCCTAAAATGGCATTAGTAATTTTTACTAAACTCATTCCAATACCATAGTATGTTGCACCTTTTCTTTCAATAATATCATATGCTGCATTTTTGACATTTTCATGTATTTTATTTAATTCATCCTCTTCTAAGAATGTTGAAATCTTTTGAAGTCCAATATTTGCATTACTCCAAGGAACAAATTCTGAATCACCATGTTCTCCTACTACATAAGCATGAATGTTTTTAGGGTTGATACCTAATCTATTTCCTACCAAAAATCTAAGTCTTGCAGTATCTAGACATGTACCTGATCCTATTATTTTATTAGAACTAAATCCAGAATATTTCCATGTTAAATAAGTCATTACATCAAGTGGATTTGTTGCTACTAAAAATATTCCGTCAAAGCCATTATCTACTACAGATTTTACAATTGTTTTAAAAATTTTACTATTCTTATTAATTAAATCCATTCTAGTTTCACCAGGTGCTTGATTTGCTCCAGCAGCAATTACTACTAGTGTTGCATCACTACAATCACTATAATCTCCTACTTTTATATCTATTTTACTAGGAGCAAAGGCTAGACAATGATTTAAATCCATTACTTCGCCTTCTATTCTCTTTTTATCTAAATCAATTAATACTAACTCTCCTACATTAGTTCTCTGATTTAATAAAGCATAGGCATAACTCATACCTACATTACCACAGCCTATTAATATTACCTTATTTTTCATAGCTACCTCCTATATTTATTATAGACAATTTTCTATATTTTAACAATGAAAAGCTATTTATTTATAAATAAAAAAAAAGAAAAAAATTTCTTATTAATTATTTTGATTAATTTCAACTACTGGTGCTACTTCTGGAGTTGCTGATTCTACAGCTGGTACTACTGGAGTAATAATTTGTGTATTTTCAAGTGGATTAGCTCCTCCATATATTTGATGATTTTCATTTTGATTTTTATTTATATCTATATTAACTGTTGGATTAGCTCCACCATATATTTGAGTATTTTGATTTGGCATTTCTGGTACTACTTCTG
This sequence comes from uncultured Bacilli bacterium, assembly GCA_947632685.1. Taxonomy (GTDB): domain Bacteria; phylum Bacillota_I; class Bacilli_A; order RF39; family UBA660; genus UMGS995. The sequence continues at coordinate 13,810 of CANRQD010000021.1, forward strand.
GTTGAACTGCTTGTTGAAAATTATTTTCTGGTACTACTGAATCCATTGTAGGAATAGGTGTTTCTACTGCAGGTGTTACTGGATCAATTGCAGGTGCAGGATTTTCTACTGTAGGTGCTACTGTATCCATCACAGGTGTAGGAGTTTCTACTACAGGCATTACTGGATCAATTGCAGG
>CANRQD010000022.1 GCA_947632685.1 uncultured Bacilli bacterium
TTTTCTGCTGGTTTTGTTGATGATTTCTCTTTTCCATCTGCTCCTACTAATACTGAATAGTATATATATTTTCCTGCCCCTGTTTTCTTTACGTAGGCTTTACTCTTTTGATAATCATATTCCTTTTTTCTATAGTCTACTACTTTATCTATATAGTTTTGATCTATTAATGTTTGTAATGTTACTTCATTTACTTCTAATAATTTTAATTTTGTTAGCGTTGTTCTATTATCTTGATAATATGCTTGTGCTGCCGTTGTTATTAATTCATTTTGTTTATTATCATATTCTACATGTGACTTTTCTTGCGTTCTTGATACTGATACTATTGCCACACTTGATAATAATCCTAATATTACTACTGCCACTAATACCTCTACTAATGTAAATCCCTTATTATTTTTTATCTTTTTCATACTATCACCTATCTTAATATTAACATAATTTTATATTTTTGTTAATATTTTTCACTTATTCTACACATTTTTTGTATAATATAGTTATTAGGGAGGAATTTCAAATGAAAATATTAATAGTAGATGATGAAAAAATGATTCGTGAAGTAATAAAAGAATACTGTTTAGAAGAAAATTACGATATAGCTGAATCATCAAATGGAAAAGATGCATTAAATAAACTATTATATAATAATTATGATTTATTAATATTAGATATAATGATGCCAGAAATGGATGGCTTTACATTACTTAAAAATATTCCAAAAGATAAAAGAATTCCAACTATTGTATTATCAGCACGAGGTGATGAATACGATAAGTTAAATGGATTTGATTTAGGAATAGATGACTATATAACTAAACCATTCTCACCAAAAGAGTTAATAGCCAGAATTAAAGCTATCGCAAATCGTACAATGAAAAACTTACCTACTCTTTACAAATATAGAAGTTTAGAAATAAATTTTTCCGCTCATACCCTTAAAATTGATAATAAATCTATAAATATAACTCCAAAAGAATTTGAAATTCTAACCTACTTAATTGAAAATAAAAATATTGCTATCTCTAGAGAACAACTATTAGAAAAAATCTGGGGATATGATTATTTTGGTGATGATAGAACAATAGATACCCATATAAAAATGCTTAGAAATAATTTAAGAATATATAGAAATTTAATTAAAACAATTAGAGGTATTGGATATAAATTTAGTGATGAAGAAGAATAGTTTAAATATAGAAATATGGAAATATTTAATATTATTTTCTATATTAATTTTAGTATTTTTATGGACATTTCAAGTATTATTTCTAAATAAATATTATAGATGGGAAAAAATAAAAGATTTATATGAAGTAGCAGATAAAATATCTAAAAGTAAAAACATTGATAAATTAAAAAATGTCATAAATAACGCTGCTTATAATAAAAATATATGTGTTGAAATAACAGATACCAATTCATCAATATATTCCAGTAAATATAAATCAACAGGATGTTTAATTGAAGATGAGGTAAAAATAGATTATAAAACAGATTTTATATTAGGTAATAATTCTTCTACTACATATGAAATAGTTAATCCAAGGTATAAAAATAAAACCTTAGTTTATGCATTAAAATTAAATAATTCTGATAGTGATTTATATGCATTTATAAATACATCTTTAGAGCCGATTGACTCAACAGTACTAATTTTAAAAAATCAATTAATATATGTTACTATCATTGTTTTAATTTTATCTTTTGTAGTAGCTTATTTTATATCTAAACATATTTCTAAACCTATTGTAAAAATAAATAATTCTGCTAAAAAATTAGCTAATAAGGAATATAATATAGAATTCTCACACAGTAAAATAGATGAAATTGATGAACTTGCTACTACTTTAAATTATGCGAAAAAAGAGCTTGAAAAGACTGATGAATTAAGAAGAGATCTTATGGCAAATGTATCACATGATATGAAAACACCTCTTACCATGATTAAAGCATATGCAGAAATGTCCCGTGATTTAAATGGTAATGATAAACAAAAAAGAGATAAAAATATGAATATTATTATAGAAGAAGTAGATAGACTAACAATCCTTGTAAATGATATTTTAACTCTATCTAAAGTTCAATCAAATATTGAAACGTTAGAATATCAAGAATTTGATTTAGTAGAACTAATTAATAATATTTTAAAAAGATATAACATTTTAATAGAAAAAGAAGATTATAAATTTATTTTTAAAAATAAAAAACCAATTATAATTAATGCAGATAAAACAAAAATAGAACAAGTTATTTATAATTTAATAAATAATGCTATTAATTATACTGGAGATGATAAAAAAGTAACTATAAAAATAAAAGATATAGATAATAAAATCAGAGTTGAAATTATTGATACAGGTAAAGGTATTGATAATAAAGATATTCCCTATATTTGGGATAAATATTACAAAAATAAGAAAAAGCATAAAAGAAATTTAATAGGAACAGGACTTGGTCTTTCTATTGTAAAATCTATTTTAGAACTTCATAATTATGAATATGGGGTTAATTCTATAAAAGATAAAGGTACTACTTTCTTTTTTGAAATAAAAAAGAATTAGTATCTTTTTTATACTAATTCTCATCCATACTTTCTACTAGACTATCAATATATGCTTTATTTTGTGAATCTATAAATTTTGGTAATAACTTTTGAATTAATTTTTTATCATCTATAACTATTACTGAATGATTAAGAATATTTTCATAACAACATTTTATATTAGCATAGTTATTAATATCTACTAAGAAAAAATATGTTTTATTATCATATATAGTTTTACCTGCTACTAAGTATGAAATATCATCACTTAAAGTTATTTTATCATTAACATTAATATTCATAATTATTAGTTTGTAGTATTATTTGTTTGTGAATTACTACTAGCAAAGCCCCTCCTATTTATATATCTAATTGAATTATATAATTCTTTAGCTTTCTTTATAACTTTTGGTTGTTCGTGATACATTTTATATTCCTCATAAGTTATACTAGATTTTTCTATAGCAAGTTGTTCTTTAGTTTTCTTAATTGCATCTTTTGCATAATTATATCCAAGCTTTTTATATATTGTAGCAATTGCAAAACAAAAGATTGAACAACCTAAACTAACTGGTGCTAAAACTGCACCTGTCCATATTGAAGCAGCACAAGTAGCAATAGTAAAATATTTAAATCCGTTCATTGCCCTTTTTTCAAAAGATAATTGTTCAATTTTCTTTACAGTTAATTCTTTATCATTCATATATAACATCTCCTTAAATTGTACATATTATACTATAAATTTAGAAATTTGTCAATTAATTGTATACGTATAACTCATGTTGTGCTCTAGTACAAGCAACGTATAATAGATTCTTTTCATTCTTTCTATAACTATTTTCCCTATTGTTATATGCTATTACAGCATCAAATTCTAATCCTTTAGAAAGATATGCTGGTATAATTATTAACTCTTTAAAAAACTCTTTTGTTTTTTCTTCTACTAATGATATTTTTATATTATCTTTTAATAAATCATATACTTTATATGCTTCTTTATAATCTTTAGTTATAATAGCAATACTTTTATATTTACTTTTAAGGGTATTTATATCATTTAATAAACTATCATTTAAATTAATATTGCCCTTTCTAAAGATAACTGGTTTATTAGCAGTTTTTCTTATAGCATTAACATGATTTAAATTTAGAATTTTATTAGTATAATTAATAATTTCTGGTGAAGAACGATATGTCTTTAATAATTCTAAATACTTAGTATCACCTTTAAATATATTTTCTAATTCTTTAAGTGATTTATATCTATAATATGGATTTATATTTTGATTTATATCACCTAAAATAGTAAAATCAGCTCTTCTAAATATTTTTGATATTATAATATATTGTAATTTATTATAGTCTTGTGCTTCATCAATAACAACTTGTTTTATATTACCTTCATATCTAAATCCTTCTAAATTACCTTTTATATATGCAAATAATAATGAATCTTCATAATTAATAGTATCTTTATTTATAAAACTATTTATTTCTAAATCAGTAAGTGTTACTCGACAATATTTACTCGTAAAAAACTCTTTATATATAGATTTATAATCTTTATAAAAATTAGATGCTTCTTTTATCATTTTTAAAAACGTAGGTTTCTTTTTTAAACTTCCTTTATAAAAAGTTTCACTTAATTTAGCAGCCATTTCATCTATTCTTTCAAATAATGGTAATTTGTTATATTTATATGTTAACATTTCATTTAATTCTTCCATAGTCATTAAATGATTTTTTGATTCAAGTATATCATCTTCTATTTTTGCATTTTCAATATAGTCAGCTATAAAATTATCTAAATCATTAATAATAGCATCACTTTGCTTATATTTAATTAAATCTTTATTAACGTTTTCATATGAGTAATATCTTGCTATAAAATCTGTATATGTTTCTACTTCTTTATACTCATTTAAAAAATAAGAAATATAATCATCAAATGTAGTTTGTAATGTATTATTTTCTCCTAATTCTGGTAATACATTAGATATATATTCAGTAAATATATTATTAGGTGAAAATATTAATATATTATTACTAGTTAAATTTTTTATTTGATATAGTAAAAATGCAATTCTATGAAGCGCAACACTTGTTTTCCCACTTCCAGCAATACCTTGTACAATTAAATTTTTATCTTCTAAATTTCTAATTACTAAATTTTGTTCTTGTTGTATTGTATTAACAATATTTTTCATTTTTTCATCAGATTCTTGTGCTAGAACTTCTTGTAAGACATCATCATCAATATTTAAAGAATTATCAAATACACTTATTAATTTATTATTTTTTATTTTATATTGTCTTTTTCTAAGTAAATTACCTTCAATAATACCAATAGGTGCCTTATAACTACATGGACCAATTTCATAATCATAAAAAAGACTACATATAGGGCTTCTCCAATCATATAAAATATTATTAGAATGATTATCTTTTAAATATGTTAACGAAATATAAATATTAAATATTTCTCCATCTTTATCTTCAAAAACAATTGATGCAAAATATGGATTATTTTTAATTCGTAAAAGTCTTTTTAAATATATTTCTTCTTTATATATTTTATTAGCTTCTTCTTCTGTGGATGATTTAGCTTGTATTATATCACCACTATCAAAGGCAGAAGAATCACTCCATACTAATTTTTTAAATTCTACTAATTCTTCAGTAGATATATGAACTTCTTTAGTTAATTTATCTATATGATCATTAAGTAATTTTGATACTTTTGCTAATATTCTTTTTTCTTTTTCTATCTCTTTATCACTAATAGCCATATTATTCTCCTTGTATTCTACTTTCTTATAAAATATCATACTTTTTTAAATCTTTCAATTTACTTTACATTACTTTAATGTAAAACATATAAATTTTTAGTAATATAAAAAATCAATATGAATAATTCTATATTGATTTCTTATTTATTTATTATTTTTATCTTTTTCTAAATTATACAGTAAGTAATTCGTTTTCTTTTTGTTTTAAAATTGTATCAATTTTTTTATTATATTCATTTACTAAATTTTGAATTTCTTTTTCCAATTCTTTTTGTTCATCCTCTGGTAATTCTTGTTTTTTGGCTTTATCTATACCATCATGTCTAACATTTCTAATTGAAACTTTAGCATCTTCGGCAATTGCTTTTACTTGTTTTATTAATTCTTTTCTTCTATCTTCAGTTAATGCTGGAATAACAATTCTAATTGATTCACCATCATTATTTGGTGTATATCCTAAGTTAGACTCAAATATAGCTTTTTCTATATCTTTTAGGCAACTTTTATCAAATGGTTTTATTAATAATTGTGTTGCTTCTGGAACAGAAATTGTAGCTAATTGTTTTAAAGGGGTTAAAGTACCATAATAATCAATAGAAATACCATCCAAACTTGAAGGATTTGCACGTCCTGCTCTTACTGTTTTTAGTCTTGATTCATAGGAATCTATTGACTTATCCATTTTTTCTTTTATTTCATCAATAATTGTATTATTCATTTTCATCTCTCCTTAATAATAATTATATTATAAATATTTTAATTAATAAAGAAAAAGTAGTAATTATTCTACTTTATTAATTCTATACTTACTAAATAATAATTATTATTTTCATTGTCATAATTAAATGTATATTTATATTGATTAAGTTTTTTATAATCTTTATCAATATCAAATGTTGTTGCATCTACATTATCTAATTTATCTTCTCCTAAATCATCTAAATCCTTATTATATTTTTTATAAACCGTATCATTACTATTATTTACTATAGCAATAGCAACATTAATTTCAAGAGTTTTATCATCTGTAAATACACTTTTTACAATTTTTCTTTTCATTTCAATAGATGATGCACCACCACAACCTGATGATTCTTCACGAGTATAATATTTATCTACATTACTATATTTGTATTTAGTACATCCAACTGTAAAATCTTCATTCTCAAGTTCTATTTGATTTCCAAAAAGCATATTAGTCGAATTTTCTAATTCTTCGCTTGAAAAATTACCAAGAGTTAAATCTCTTTTAATATTAGATGCCGCTAAAAGTCTTATATAATCTTCATCTATTTCATCAACAGTTATTTTATCTTTGCTATATAAATAATCATATATTTCTACTTCAGAAATTATAGAAAAGTCATATCTACTAATTAATGATTTTGCAAAGATTCCCTCAGGATTAATTTCTTCTTTTATATCAGTATTTTTTTGATTTGTTTCTAATTTTTTTGTAGATTTAATTTCTTTAACATTTTGAACACTAAAAAAATAATAACTGCCTCCTGCACCTACAATAAGAGATAAAATAATTGCAATTATTAAGCCACCAATATTGTTTTTTTTATTTTTAGATTCATTAAAATCATCATTTTTATCATCGTTTTTATTATCTATAGGTTTAAGTTCTTCTATATCACTATCCTCAGCAATAGCAGATTTTTGTCCAACTTCTGCAATAAAAGTTTGACTCATATCTTCTTCTTTATTCTTTTTTTTCATTTTACACACCTTTCCTACTATAAGTATATTTTATAATAACTTTAATTTAATGTAAAGAAAAAAGTGTCTACGTACAGTTAGAACACTCTTCATAATTTAGTATTTTTTTATACTCTTCTTTTATTATAGTAAGTCTTTTTTTTGTTAATTTTTCTTCTGATAAGTGACTTTCTTTTGAAAAATAATTGCTATAACCAATTATTTTACCTTCCTTTACTGATACAATAATTGGAAGATTTAATTCTACTTCTTCATCTTTTGATTTTTTTATATATTCATCTAAGTATTTAACTAATTTTTTATATTTTTTTGAATTTTTTTCTCTTATTTTTGTAGAATTATAATAATATATTTTATCTGTTTTATTTTTTAGAGCGACTTCATTTAATACTTTTGCTGCTTTTTGTGATCCTGAATAATCTGGACTAGCTAAAAATATAATTCCACTACTATTAAATATATTATCTATTTCTTCATAGGTTGCATAAACAAATGGGTTGTTATCACTTATATTATATTCAGTTGCAAATTTTTCTGCATCAGTTAATTCTTGTACTTTTTTTACAGAACAACCTGTTATTAAAAAAATGCATACTATAATAATTATTAACTTCTTCATATAACTTTAATTTTATCCTTTAATTTGATTCATAACCTCTTGTGCAAAATCTTCTTCTTCTTTTTCTATTCCTTCACCAACGGCAAATCTAACCATTGATACAATTTTACCACCAGCATTTTCTACATATTGTTTTACTGATAAACTATTATCTTTTATAAATTGTTGTTCTTCTAAACATACCTCTTTATAAAATTTATTAAGTCTTCCAGTAACCATTTTTTCAGCAATATCTTCTGGTTTTCCTTCTTGCATAACTTGTTCTTTAATTACTTTAGATTCTCTTTCAACTAATTCATTTGGAACTTCATCTCTTGTAATTGCAGTTGGATTCATTGCAGCTATATGCATTGCAACATCCTTTGCTACTTCTTCTGTAGTATTAGCTAATACTACTAATGCACCAATTTTACCGCCCATATGATTATAAGCACCAAAAACTTCATTATCATTTTTTTCTAATTTATGAAAACGTCTAAAATCAATTTTTTCACCTATTTTTGCTATTTTAGAAATTAGTTTATCATTAATTGTTTCTTCTCCATCTTTAAAATTTAATACTTCATCAATAGATTTAAAATCATTATTTAAAGTTATTGTAGCTAAATATTCTACAAAACTAGTAAATTCTTCATTTTGAGCAACAAAGTCTGTTTCTGAATTAACTTCAATAATTACAGCTTTATTACCACTAGTTTTTACTTCACATAAACCTTCTGCAGCTACTCTTCCTGATTTTTTAGCAGCCTTTGAAATTCCTTTTTCTCTTAACCAATCTATTGATTTCTCAATATCACCATTACATGCTTCTAATGCTTTTTTACAATCAAGCATTCCTGCCCCAGTTCTTTCTCTTAAATCTTTTACATCACTTGCTTTATACATATATATCCTCCTAATTATTTTATTATATAAAAAAGGGTAATCTATCTACCCTCCTAAATTACTTACTTAAAGCTTCAATTAATTCTGCTTTTTTCATTGTTGAATATCCCTTTAAGCCCTTTTCTTTTGCTTTTGCTTTTAAGTCTGATAAAGTTAGGTTAGATAAATCTTCACTACCTTTTTTTACTGTTTTCCTAGGTTCATCTTTAGATTCATTTTCAGGTTCTTTATTTGGTTCACTTTTTGTTTCTTTTTTAGTTTCTTCAACTTTATGAGAAATATCCTCTACTTCTTTTTTAGATTCATGTTTTTTATCATCTTTTTTTGATTTATTTTTATCTTCTTCATTTATATAATCTATAATTTCATTACCATTTACTTCCGCAATAGCATTAGTTAAAGCACCAATTAATAATTTAACAGCACGAACAGCATCATCATTTCCAGGTATTACATAATCTACTACATCTGGATCACAATTAGTATCAACTATACCAAATACAGGTATACCTAATATATGTGCTTCTTTAATTGCTATTTCTTCCTTACGAGGATCAACTATTACCATAGCTTGTGGTGTTTTTTTCATATCACGAATTCCTCTTAAGTTTTTATTTAATTTATCATATTCTTTCTTAATTTTAACTACTTCTTTTTTAGGTAATAAATCAAAAGTTCCATCTGATTCCATTTTTTCGATTTCTTCTAATCTTCTAATTCTTCCTCTAATAGTTTTGAAATTTGTTAATGTTCCACCTAACCATCTTTCATTCATAAAGTACATATTAGTTCTTGTAGCTGCTTCTTCTACTGCTTCTTGAGCTTGTTTCTTAGTTCCTACAAATATAACTTTACCTCCAGCTTCAGCAATAGATTTTAAAGCTTCATATGCTTCCTCTAATTTCTTAACTGTTTTAGCTAAATCAATTATATATATGTCATCTCTTGTTGTATAGATGTATTGTTCCATTTTTGGATTCCATCTTCTTTTTTGGTGACCAAAATGTACACCAGCTTCTAATAAATAACTCATTGATATTACTGTCATTTTATTTCTCCTTTTCGTTTTTCTTCTATTAGTTTCTAATATTTATCACCTATCGGCACTAGATAAATAAATTCACTAATATGTTTATTTTAAAGCATCAATTAAATCTGCTTTTTTCATTGTAGAATATCCTTTTACTCCTTTTTCTTTTGCTTTAGCTTTTAAATCTGCTAAAGATAATTTAGATATATCTTCTTTTTCTACTTTTGTTGTTTTTTTACTATTTTTGTTTTCCTCTTTTGTTACAACATCACTTTTTGTTGAAGATTTCTTTTCACTACCTTTAATAGTTACTTCATTTTCTATTACTTTTTCACTTTTAGTAACTTTACCTGCTTTTCCATCTAAAGCTACTTTAACTAATTCTTTAAATGCTTTTTCATCATTTATTGCAATTTCAGATAACATTTTACGATTTACTTCTACACCAGCTTTAGTTAAACCTTCTATAAATCTTGAATAACTTATTCCGTTTTGTCTACATGCTGCATTTATTCTAGTTATCCATAATTTTCTAAATTCTCTTTTCTTTTGTTTTCTATCTCTATATGCATATTGACCTGAATGCATTAATTGTTCTTTAGCAGTTTTATATAATCTATGTTTACTACCAAAGTAACCTTTAGCTTGTTTCAATACTTTTTTATGACGAGCTTTTGTAACTGCTCCATTTTTTACTCTTGCCATATTATTTCCTCCTTAATTTTTTTATTAAATAATATCTTTTAATCTATTGTAGTCTGCTCTTGATAATGTTGAACCTTTTCTACAACCTCTATTAAATTTAGCTGATTTTTTTCCAGTATTATGTCTACTACTTGGTTTACCAATTTTAGTAACTTTATTTTTATTAGTTCTAAATACCTTTTTTGTTCCTTTATGTGATTTTAATTTTGGCATATCAATTCCTCCTATTATTTATCTTTTTTTGGATCTAACATCATAGTCATTACTCTACCATCAAGTTTTGGTTGATCTTTAACCTCTGCATATTCACTAACTCTTTCAGCAAAACGCATTAGTACTTCTTTTCCTAATTCTGTATGAGCCATTTGACGACCTTTAAACCTAATTGTTAACTTAATACGATCACCTTTTTGTAAATATTTTGTAGCATTTCTAAGTTTAGTTTCAAAATCTCCTACATCTATTACAGGTGATAATCTAAATTCTTTTAATTCAGACATATTTGCTCTCTGTTTTTTTTGAGCTTCTTTTGCTTTTTTCTGTCTTTCATAACGATACTTATTGTAATCCATTACTTTGCATACCGGTGGATTTGCATTTGGACTAATAAGCACTAAATCTAATGATGCATAGCTAGCCAATGTTCTTGCATCATCGATTGATTTTATTCCTACCTGTTCCCCATTAGGTCCAATAACTAAAACTTCATGTGCTTTAATTTGTTCATTAATCATCAAGTTATCATTATTTTTTGCGATAACTAACACCTCCATAAATTAAGAAAAGTGAATACCATAAGATATCCACTAAAAAACCTAATAAATTATTTTTATTATTTTCGGCCTTTTACCTATTGCTATTTGCAATCAGGTGGATATCAAATCGCTTTCCTTCTTCTTGACTATTAGAATTATATGATAAAAAATATAAAAAGTCAACTATTTTTTATATTTTTATTTAACTATTTTTTATATTTTTATTTAACTATTTTTTATATTTTTATTTAATTCTATAATAAACTAGAAAAATACATAAAATAAATTTTTAGTATTTATAATTATTAAAGTTATTTATTTTTTGAATTACGCTTTGCTGCTTCTACAAAACTATCAATTATTTTTTTTGAATTTTCATCAAAACTATAACTTATTTCAGGATGCCATTGTACTCCTATATTAAATGTATCATTTGGATATTCTATTGCTTCTATTAATCCATCATCACTATACCCAACCACTTTATATATATGATTTTTAGTTGCATGTCTAGTGTGAAAACTATTAACTTCAAATTCTTCTTTACCTAAAATTTTATATAATTTACTATCTTTATCTATTCTTACTTTATGACTTAGTATTTTATCATCTTCTTGTTTATGATTTGAATTTTTTTCATTTAATTCTATAACAACATCTTCTTTATAACAACTCATCATTTGCATACCTAAACATACTCCTAAAACAGGAATATTTTTATCTATAACGCGTTCTAGAAGATATCTATCATATGGTGTAAATTTATAACCTCCTTGAAAAAAGATGCCATCCAATTTATCTAAACTCATTTCTATTATTTCTTTTTCTTCATCTGTTAGTGGTTTAAATTCATTACCCTTAGTTTCAATATAATTAACATCCTGTACTGGTGGGATAGGATATACTATAGCTCCAGCTCTTTGAAAAGTTCTTCTAACATATTCATTCATATAAATAATTGGTTTATTTTCTCTTGAATATTCATATCTTAATGGTATTCCTATTATCGGTTTCATATTTTCTCCTTAAAAATTTATTTTTTCTTGTATATACTTTTCTATTTCATCAATACTTAATGTTACCTGTTCCATTGTATCCCTATCTCTAATAGTTACAGTATTATTATTAATTGTATCATCATCAATAGTTACACATAGTGGTGTTCCAATGGCATCATTTCTTCTATACCTTTTACCAATAGAACCTGCATCATCATAATTTACCATGAATGATTTTGATAACATATTATATATTTCATCTGCTTTTTCAGAATGATATTTTTTTACAAGTGGTAATACTGATACTTTATATGGCGCTAAAGCAGGATTTATTTTTAATACTTCTCTAGTATCATTTTCTAACTGTTCTTCCTTATAAGCATCACATAATATTGCAAGAATTAATCGATCTACACCAACTGACGGTTCTATTACATATGGTAAATATTTTTCATTAGTTTCTGGATCTAAGTATTTTAAATCTTTTTTTGAATGAGCTTCATGTACACCTAAATCATAGTCCGTACGATCTGCAATTCCCCATAATTCTCCCCAACCCATCGGATAATTATATTCAATATCAGTTGTAGCTTTACTATAAAATACTAATTCATCTTTTTCATGATCTCTATATCTTAAATTTTCTTTAGATATACCTAAACTATATAAAAATTCCATACATTTATTTTTCCAATAATTAAAACATTCTATATCTTCATTTGGTTTACAAAAAAATTCTAATTCCATTTGTTCAAATTCACGAGTCCTAAAAATAAAATTACCTGGAGTTATTTCATTTCTAAAAGCTTTACCTATTTGCCCAATACCAAAAGGTAGTTTAGCACGCATTGAACGATATACATTTGGAAAATTAACAAAAATTCCTTGAGCAGTTTCCCCTCTTAAATATACTTTACTAGATGAATCTTCTGTTACTCCAATATGTGTTTCAAAAAGAAGGTTAAACTGTCTAATATGCGTAAAATCATTTTTCTTACAATTTGGGCATACTATATTATTATCTTTAATATATTTTTCTAATTTTTCATTACTCCAACCATCACCAGTTTCTTCTCCATTAGTATATTCTTCAATTAATTTATCTGCACGATGTCTAGTTTTACAATTCTTACAATCTATTAATGGATCTGCAAAATTTGAAACATGACCTGATGCTACCCAAGTTTCTTTATTCATTAAAATAGCAGCATCTAATCCATAGTTATTTTTTTCCTCTTGAATAAATTTTTTCCACCAAATCTTTTTTACATTTTCTTTTAATTCTTTTCCTAAAGGTCCATAATCCCACGTGTTAGATAAACCTCCATATATTTCACTTCCTTGAAATATAAAACCATATTGTTTGCAATAATTTACTAATTTTTCCATTGTTACTTTTTCCATATTATCACCTTTCCTTTTTAATAAAAAAACTTCTAGATTAATATAAGGACGAATTTCTCCGCGGTTCCACCTTATTTATTCTAGAAGAATCACTCTAAATATACTGCTCTCGAGATTCCACCCCGGTCATCACAACTTATAAAAATAATACTATATAACTACTATTTTGTCAATTATATATATTATAGTTTTTCTAGTTCATTTTTAGTTAAACCTGTATATTTTAATATAATTTCTACATCCATATTATCTTCTTTCATTCTCTTAGCTATAGATATAGAATTTTCTTTTGCACCTTCTTTAATGCCTTCTTTTTTTCCCTCTTTTATTCCTTCCTTTATTCCTTCCTTTATTCCTTTTTGTATTCCTTCTTCTAATCCTTCCTTTAATCCTTTCTCTCTAAATTCTCTCTTTATTGAATTCTC
>CANRQD010000023.1 GCA_947632685.1 uncultured Bacilli bacterium
GTAGAATTTAGGTATAGATAAGAAAAATAAGGGAGACATGTCAATGAAAAAAGTAATAAAAAAGAATTATAAAATAGTAGTAGGATTAGTAATAGGAATATTAATATCTGCAACAGTAGTATATGCATCACAAACAGTATTGATGGGAAATGAGGTATCATATGATAATGAAATAAGTGGAGGAAATAGTAATACTGTCCAAGGAGCCATAGATGATTTATATGATAAAGTAAATAAAAGTAAAGTACCAAAAGCAGTTAATCAAAATATAATAAATGTATATTATTATGATCAAAAAAAAGATTCAGATAATTTTTGTGTAACAGGAGATGAAAAAACTTGTAAGTATGATACATGTTATTTAAATGAAACAAAAGATAGTTGTCCATCTGGTACAATAATAGAATATAAAGTAAATGATGAAAGTGAAAATAATATAGTAAGATTTCATGTAGTGCATGATGATGGAAATACTATGACTTTACAAAGTCAAAGGACTATAAAATATAACGTCCATTATGATTTAAATAGTGATATTAAGACAAATATAAATAATATATTAAACATTGTAGAAGGGGAAACATCTGGCTGGAGTAATGTAAATAACTTTGATTATTCAATAGGAGAAGAAACATCAACATTAGGATATTCAGGTTGTGGATATGATAATGATAATGTATGTAAATCTAATACTTATTCATTAAGCAAACAATCTACTAATGCTAGAATGATAACAATACAAGAAGCCCAAAATTTAGGATGTAAAATCAGTCCCAACTATAAAACTTGTCCCATCTGGATGTATAATTATATGTATACTTCAACAAACTTTAATGGAACTGTTGAAGATATAGATGCTTTTTTTGGTTATTATACTATGTCCACTCATGGTGATAATAATATGTTATATCATATAAGGGCAAATGGTGTTATATATTTTGATTCAATTATTGATAGATACGGAGTTAGAGCAGTAGTAGAAATAAATAAGTAAAAAAAATCTTCTTTTGCAAATAATAAAGCAAGAGGAGATTTTTTAGTATATAGTATAAAAAATATGTTAAAATATTAGTAGTAAATTTATTATATTTAATACAAATGGAGGAGTTATGAAAAATATCATCTTGAATATTATAGATAAATATATTACTAAGTATCCAAATGAAAAAGAAAAAATAGATAAATTACTTATATATATTAATTCATCGACTGATAAAGAAATAGTTGATTGGAATAATTTAAATGGACATTTAACTACAGGAGCATTTTTATATGCAATTAAGGAAAAGAAATTTTTGATATTATATCATAAAGATTTAAAAACATATTTATATCCTGGTGGACATATGGATATAAATGATAAAACTCCATTAGAAGCTGCTAAAAGAGAACTTAAAGAAGAAACAGGATTAGAATCATTTAAATTAATTAATAATTATATGGAATCAATTCCTTTTGATATTGCTATACATAATGTTCCATATAATGAAAGAATTAAATTAAAAGGACATACTCATTTTGATTTTAGATATTTATTTTGTATTGATAAGATAACAAATATAACTATTGATAGTAGAGAATCAGGTGATTATAAATGGATGTCAATAGAAGAATTACAAAAAGAATTTATTGACAAAGTAGTTATAAATAAATTGTATAATTTAATAAATATGGAAATATGAAAGAATAATTTTTAAAAACAAACTATTAGTTATGTGATATAATAATATAGTATAAAAATCAAAATATAATTAATTAAAGGAGGATATATTATGGAAAAAGCAAAAGTGTATTTTACAAAAAATATAACTAAAGATAGTGTAGTAGAAATTTATAAAAAGTTAGGAGTAAATTTACCTGGAAAAGTAGCCGTTAAACTACATTCTGGGGAAGATGGTAATCAAAACTATGTAAAGCCAGAATTTGTAAAGGATATAATTGAATATGTTAATGGTACAGTAGTTGAATGTAATACAGCCTATGAAGGAGCTAGAAATACAACAGAAAAACATCAAAAATTAATGGAAAAACACGGATGGACTAAATATTTTGATGTAGATATATTAGATGCAGAAGAAGATAAGGTATTAGATATTCCAAATGGTAAAATAATAAAGAAAAATTATGTAGGAAAAAATATTGATAATTATGATTCAATGTTAGTACTATCTCATTTTAAAGGACATCCTATGGGAGGTTATGGAGGAGCATTAAAGCAATTATCAATTGGAGTAGCATCAAGTAAAGGTAAAAGTTATATCCATTGTACAGGTAAAGAAAATGCTTCATATGAAGATATGTTTAAAGCAGATCAAATAAAATTTTTAGAATCCATGGCAGATGCTGCATCATCAGTAGTAAATTATTTTGGCAATAATATTGCTTATATAAATATAATGTGTAATTTATCAGTTGATTGTGATTGCTGTAGTGTTGCAGAAGATCCATGTATGAAAGATATTGGTATTTTAGCATCAACTGATCCAGTAGCAATAGATCAGGCATGTATAGATTTAATTTATAATTCAAATGATAAAGGAAAAGATCATTTCATTGAAAGAGTTGAAAGTAGAAGTGGTATTCATACTATTGAAGCAGCAGAAGAATTGGGTATTGGAACTAGAGAATATGAACTTATAAATATTGATGAAAAATAGACTATAATAAAAGAAATAGACAATATTAATCTATTTCTTTTTTTGTAAATTTTTATGGTTAACTATTTTATTAAAATCTTCTTCTCCTAATAATTCTCTAAAAAAATCATTTCTAACATTGTCCATAGTATCAACATCATTTACAACTATATAATAATCACCAGAATTTCCATAATATAATACATACCATGGTTTATTAAGTATATTAACAAAAAGTTCATCATCAAAAATAATTTCTTCTTGTAAGAAAATTTCTTCCTCAGATTTATTGTAGTATTCACAAAAAGGTTTTACATATCCTAAAGTTATACCTAATCTATTAGGTTTATTTAAAGTATATGATATTTCTTTTGGAAAAATAGAATACTCTTCATCATAATATGTATCTCCTTCTTTTTTTAATAAAATAACATTACCAATAATCATAGATTGTTCTTTAGTTAAACACTCAAAAGGATTACTTTCAGGATAATTTAAAAGTCTATTATAATTTAATTTATTTTCAAAATAACTAGGAGTTGCAAAGATTAAACCTAAATAATAATCATCAACATTAAACATAATATCACCCAAATTACTTATATAATATAATAAAATTATATTATTATCAAGAAAAAATGCTAGTTATAGGATAGTAAATTCTAAAAAATAATCCTAAAATATTAAAAAGTTAATCTATAAATAAATTCAAAAAGGAGATTTTTATCTTCTTTTAATATTAAATAATTTATGCAATTAAATTAATTTTGTTACAAATAACATAACTCTTTATAATAAAAATTCATATAATATCGTGGAATGGATGTGATGCTATGATATTATGTTATTTATTTTTAGTACCTACAATTTATTATATTGGTAAACTATTAATATATTTTATAGTAAAGAAATATGGTAAGTTTTCTTATGATGGTTTTAGTGCAGCAGGATTTGCATATAATCCTGAAAAAGATATTTTCTATTCTACTAAAAATGCATGGCAAAAAAATTTGGGTTATAGCCATATTTATGATGTAGCTGCTCCAATTGGTAGAATGATTATTGATACTGAACCAATACGTTTTTATTATAATAATAAAAATTGGTTAATTACTTTTTGGAAAGGACAATATGGAATAACAACAGGGGGAGAAGTTGGAATATATTGTACTAGTGAGCAAAAAGTAAATAAGAAGACTCTATATTTACCTATTAAGGATGAAGAAATGCTAGATATGTGTTTTACATTATATAAAAAAGATAAAATAATTACTAAGGTATGTGCGCGTCATTGGTGGTTAGCAGTATTTAAATTAGGAATGTTTAGTCAACCAAAAGACTTGAGTATGGATATAATGATTACATTTCCAAATTCAGAAATGTTAGATGCATTTTTTAAATCATTTAAAAAATTACATTATCGTAAAAAAGATTATATGATAGTTGATAATACATTTATGTGTAAATATAAAAAGCAGCATAAAAGAATCTGGACAAGATCTTATTTTACAGATATGATTATTCAACATTATAATAAAAAGAATGTATATCTTTATAATAAATATTTACAAGATTCCATAGATAATAATAAAATTGATGATTCTAAAAGTAATAAAAAACAAATAATCATAAATAATATAATTCCAGATATATTAAAAAATGGAAAAGAAAAAACTACAAAAGAAACTGATAAATTTGTTATTAAAGATAAGAAAAATCTTATTTTACTAAGAGAAGATATATATCCAAATACTGGTGATATCAAGAATGTTAAATAAATTAGATAAAGTCTTTAGTAAATCTAAAATAATACCAATAGATAATAAATCAAGGTTTGTAATAATGAGTGATTGTCATCGTGGATTAGGTAATAATAATGATAATTTTTTTAAAAACAGATTAATATACGAAGTAGCTTTACAATATTATTATAGAAAAAATTATACTTATATTGAATTAGGAGATGGCGATGAAATGTGGGAAGTAAAAAACTATAAAAATATTATAGATGAATATATAGATATATTTAGATTATTAAGAAAATTTAATGAAAGAAATAGATTGATTATGATTTATGGTAATCATGATATTAGTAAAAGGAATGAATTAGTAATAAAGAAATATTTCTATAAATATTATAATAAAAAAACTAATAAAGAGGAAAATCTGTTAGATAATTTGTTAATATATGAATCTGTAATATTAAATTATAAAAATAATGAAATTTTTATGCTTCATGGTCATCAAGTAGATTTTTTAAATGGTACTATTTGGTATATTGCAAAATTTTTAGTAAGATATGTATGGAGATTTTTAGAGTATATTGGAGTAAAACCACCAATTATAGAAGCTAAAAATTATAATGTAACTAATAAGGTAGAAAAAAGATTAGAAAAATGGAGTGAAAAAAATAATAAAATTTTAATATCTGGTCATACTCATCATCCTATATATCCCAAAATAGGTAATAGTTTATATTTTAATGATGGGTCATGTATCCATTCTGATGGAATAACGTGTTTAGAAATAAAATGTGGTAAAATTTCTTTAGTTAAATGGAGCTATAAAATAAAGAAAAATAAGTTATATATCAAAAAGGATATAATAGAAGGAAATAAAAATATAAAAAAATTTTTCATATAAAAACCTACTTTATGTAGGTTTTTAATCTTTATTTAATTTTGTTTCACAATACATACAACGATAAATATTTTTTTCTTTATTAGTTAAAATAAATATTTGATCAAGGTCTTTTTCAATAGATGTTATACAACGTGGATTATTACATTGACAAACATTAACTAATTTTTCAGGTAAAGTTAGTTTTTTCTTTTCAATAATTTTATCATTTTTAACTACATTAATTGTTATATTAGAATCAATATAGGCTAATTTATCCATATCTAAGTTAATTAGTTCTCCAACTTTTATAATATCTTTAGTTCCACTTTTTTTACTTTTGGCATTTGTAATTATCGCAACTTGGCAATCAAGTTTTTCTAATTCTAATAATTCATATATTTTCATAGCATTTCCAGAAATTATATGGTCTATAACATAGCCATTTTTTATAGTATCAATATTCATTAATTTACCTCCAATAATTTTAAAATTAAAGCCATTCTTATATATACTCCATATTTAGCTTGAAGAAAATATTTGGCTCTTTCATCATTATCAACATCAGGTGAAATTTCATTTACTCTAGGTAATGGATGCATGATACATAAATCTTTTTTAGCAAGTTTTAATTTATTTGTATCTAAAATATAATAATCTTTTAATCTTATATAATCTGCTTCATTAAAAAATCTTTCTTTTTGAACTCTAGTCATATATAAAATATCCAATTCACTCATATATTCTTCTATATTATTTGTTTCTACATATTCGATATTATTTTTTTCTAAAACTTCTTTTTTTACATATTCAGGTAATTCTAATTCTTTTGGTGAAATTAAAATAAATTTTATATTTTTATATCTAGCCATTGCAGTTATTAAAGAATGAACGGTTCTTCCAAATTTTAAATCTCCACATAAACCGATTGTAAGGTTATCTAATCTCTTTTTTTCACGTTGGATTGTTAATAAATCAGTTAATGTTTGTGTTGGATGATTATGACCACCATCTCCAGCATTTATTATGGGTATAGTAGAATTCATACATGCAACTAGAGAAGAGCCTTCTTTAGGATGACGCATTGCAATTATATCAGCATAACCACCAACTACTTTAATAGTATCAGCTAAACTTTCTCCTTTTGATACTGAACTACTAGATGCTTCAGAGAAACCTAATACATTACCACCTAAGCGTAACATAGCAGATTCAAAACTAAGTCTTGTCCTAGTACTTGGTTCAAAAAATAAAGTAGCTAATATTTTATTATTACATTTATCCTTATATTTATTAGGATTATTAATAATATCATTAGCTACTTTAATTAAATCATTTATTTCTTTCACAGATAATTCTTCAATATTTATTAAATGTCTAATTTCTTTTTTTATCATAAACTTCCTCCAATTTTTTTTATTGTATCAAATATAATAAATTATGTAAAATATATTTAAAAAATTATCTATTAATTTTATGTAAAATACTATTATTTAAAAAAATATAATAATATAGTATAATAAAATTATAAATAAATATAGTAAAGGATATTATTATGAAAAATAAAACACCAATTTTATATAAGATAGGAAAATTTATATTAGGTCCAATTTTTAAATTTTATTATAATCCAAAAATAATTGGTAAAGAAAATATACCTCTAAATGGTAGTATTATAATAGCAGGTAATCATAAGCATTTATATGATCAATGTAATGTAATTATATCTACTAAAAGATATATTACATATATGGCTAAGAAAGAATATTTTGATTCTAAAAAAACGAGGTGGTTTTTTAAGAGTGTTGGTTGTATTCCAGTAAATCGTGAAAAAAAAGATATTGATGCAGTTGAAAGTGCTATTAAAGTATTAAATACAGGTGGTGCAATTGGTATATTCCCGGAAGGTACAAGAAATAAGACTAATAAATTATTATTGGATTTTAAATTTGGTGCAGTAAGTATGGCTAAAAAAACAAATTCCTATATAGTACCTTTTGGAATAACAGGTGATTATAAATTTAGAAGTAAAAATCTAATTATTAGATTTGGTAAACCTTTTAAAGTAATAAATATGAATTTAGAAACTGCAAATAATAAATTATATAATGAAGTAAAAAAATTAATGGAGAAAAATTATGAATAATAAAAATGAAGCTATTCTATATAAAATTACTAGACCTATAATCACTTTTTTATTTAAAACGTTTTTTACACCTAAAATAGTAGGTATAGAAAATATACCTACTAAAGGAAGAATTATTTTAGCTGGTAATCATACAAGTAATTTTGATTGTTTATTACTCATATCTTGTACAAAAAGACCAATTCATTTTTTAGCAAAAAAAGAATTATGGAAAGGTCCAAAAAAAATAATATTTTCAAATATGGGATTAATACCTGTTGATAGAAAAAATAAAAATCATGATGCATTAGTAACTGCAGAAGAATACCTAGATAATGAAATGCTTATAGGAATATTTCCTGAAGGAACAACTGAAAAAGAAGGTAAAATGCTTCCATTCAAAATAGGTGCAGTTAAGATGGCATATGATAAGAATACAAGGATAGTACCATTTGTAATAAAAGGAAAATATAAATTATTTTCTAAAAACTTGACTATAGAATTTTTAAATCAAATAGAGATAAAATCTGATTTAGATAAGGAACTAAAAAGATTAGAAAAAATTATATATTCTAAAATGATAGGTGATGATAATAATGTCAATATTTGATATATTTAGAAGAAAAAAACAAATACCAACTCCTTGGAAAAAATATTATACAGAAGAAGAATTAAATATTAAAATTCCTAATATTAGTATGTATGAACAGGTAAAAAGAAGTGCTATAAAATATCCTAATTTTAAGGCTATAGAATATTTTAATAACAATATAACTTATAGTAAATTAATAAAATTAATTGATAAAGCAGCTAATGCTTTTAAAAAGTTAGGAGTAAAAAAAGGTGATATAGTATCTATATGTTTACCAAATGTTCCAGAGGCTTTGATAGCTTTATATGGTTTAAATAAAATAGGTGCTATTGGAAGTATGATTCATCCTTTATCATCAGAAAATGAAATAAAAGACAGTTTAATATCTACTAAGAGTAAATATTTAGTATTTATTGATTTATATTATAAAAATATAGAAAATATAATTTTGTCTTCTAAAGTAAAAAAAGTAATTATAGTATCAGCAAGTACTTCTATGAAATTTCCTTTAAATATAGGTTATAAAATAACACAAATTGGTAAATATAAAAAACCACCTCATAATAAATTTTATATCAGCTGGAGAAAGTTTTTATCACTAGGAAAAAAGGAAGATTATAATATAAAATCATATGGTAAAAATACTCCTGCAGTCATATTAAATAGTGGAGGAACTAGTGGTAAACCTAAAAATGTAGTATTACAAAATAGATCATTTATTCTAGCAGCAAAACAAGAAGAAATATCTCTAAAAAATTTAAATGCTGGAGATTGTTGCTTAGCTATAATGCCTAATTTTCATGGCTTTGGACTTAGTGTTTGTATGCATACACCTTTGGCTTTAGGTTGTTATACTATTATGATTCCAAAATTTAATGGTAAAAAATTTGATACATTATTTAAAAAGACAAGACCAACTTGTGTATTAGGAGTACCAACTTTATGGGAAGCACTAATAACATATAAAAATGAAGAAAATCTAGATTTATCATTTTTAAAATATGCAGTTAGTGGAGGAGATATTTTAACAAAAAAATTAGAAGATGAGGTAAATGAATTTTTAAAAGAGCACAATTGTACTACTAAAATAACACAAGGATATGGATTATCAGAGGCATGTGCTGCAGTGTGTTTAGGACGTGATGAAATTAATAAAAGTGGTTCTGTTGGAATTCCTTTTCCGGGTAATCATATTAAAATAATTGATCCTGCTACCAGAAAAACTGTTCCTTATAATGAAATAGGTGAAATAGTTATTAACTCTAAAGCTTTAATGATGGGCTATTTAAATGATGAATCTGAAACTAATACAGCTTTACAAGTTCATTCAGATGGTCATGTTTGGTTACATACTGGTGATTTAGGATATATGGATTCAGATGGATTTTTATTTTATAAAGGACGTCAAAAAAGAATGATTATAACTAGTGGATATAATGTTTATCCATCACATATTGAAGAAGTAATTGAATCTCATCCAGCTGTTTTACAATGTACAGTAGTAGGAATACCACATCCATATAAACAAGAAGTTCCAAAAGCATTTATAGTATTAAATAAAGGTTATTTTAAATTAACAGTTAAATCAGATATTAAAAAATATTGTGAAAAAAATTTATCTAAATATATGGTACCATATGAATTTGTATATAGAAAAAAATTACCTAAAACTAAATTAGGTAAAATAGATTTTAAAACATTACAAAATGATAGTAATGGTGATGATGATATAAAAATAAACTACAATAATTAATTTTAGAATAGTATTAAGAATTTAATATCCATTCTATAATTAATTTTTTTATTTCATAATATTCTTGCTCTTCAAATTGCATATTTGCTATACAGAATCTCTTTGCTGCAATATGAGAACAAAATATACACTCATATAAATCAAAACAATCTTGTATAAATAGAGAATTACTTACTTTATTTGAGCATATAACATCATAACTATTACTACAATCTTTAGAATCATCACATCTTATACAGAAATTACAAGTACTAGATCTTTGTGATGCAAGTAAAAATTCACTATTTCCACAAGAATCACAATAAATTAAATTTTTAGAATCACTGCAACCAGTACTCCTATATATATTTTTACATCTATAAATAGTATCACTTTTAATAACATTAATGGAATCATAAACTCTTTCAGTTGTAGTTAAATTTACTGTATTCCAAATCTCAATTATTTCTTGAAGATTATT
This sequence comes from uncultured Bacilli bacterium, assembly GCA_947632685.1. Classification (GTDB taxonomy): domain Bacteria; phylum Bacillota_I; class Bacilli_A; order RF39; family UBA660; genus UMGS995. The sequence continues at coordinate 10,186 of CANRQD010000023.1, forward strand.
AATTTCTTTTTTAGGTAGCATCCATCCTTCGGTTTTATCTCTTTTTTCCATGTTTGTATTTGTAATAAATCTACCACTATTGATAGCATCAGCCCAAGTTATTTCATTTGTAGTCAAATCATTAACTTGTTTTGGTAATTTAATATCAAATGCAAACTTTTCTAACAATATATCTAAAGAATAATAGTTATCTTTATCAAATATACTTTTAAATATTTTATTAATAATTTCTAATGCTTTAGTATCATTCATTTTTTTACACACCCTTCTTATTTGTTGATGTAGATATTAAGATATCTTTTAAACTTATATTACTATTTAAACTAAAATTAATTTTAGATTTATTTATTTTTTCATTTTCATTTTTATTGTTATGATTATCTATGATTGTTTTTTTAATTCTTGGAATACTTTTATAATTTAATGTAACTCCTTTAAATGCTGGTAATAATATACCATTTGAGTCTATTCTTACAATACACTCTCTATTATTAAGTTCCGTTAATAGCTTAATCTTTCTATCTCTAGAATTATCTAGAGGTATTTTCATATTAAAATTATCGACTAATACATTAGCATCTAATTTTGATACTCTAAATATAAAGTAATTTATAACATTAGCAAAAATAGAATTTTTTAATTCATCAGAAATCTGACTAAAATATTGTCCTGCTAAGATTAAAGATAAATTATATTTTCTAGCTTCTGATAGAAATCTAGCTAAAATAGGATTTTCAATAACTGCAACTTCATCTATTATAAATATAATATGTTCATTTATTTCTTGTTTTTGTATTATAGTTAATAATTGTTGCATGATGAGTCCTGCTATAGTTTTAGTAATTTTATCTCCAAGTTTTGTTCTATCTAGAGAGAATAAAGTTAAAAAATTATTGTTAATGGTATTTTTTAAATTTTCACATTTTTCTTCAGAGTTAAATACTGGTATCATTTCCATTTCATCTATAAAACTTATAATAGGGGATATTGCTTCACTATATGATTTTGTTTTTAAATCATTAAAATCAGTTAAAAAGAAATCTATTACACTAATTGGTAAATTATATTTTAATTTTTTTATTAAGTCATTTCTATATTCTAAATCTAAAATAAGTTTTCTTAAATTTTTAAAATTAAATGATTCATTAGCTAATAATAAATGGATAGAGTGCCTTAAAACTCTTTCTAATTTTGAATTATATTGATCAGCAATTAAAGATTTTAATAAATCCAATTGAAGTTCTGTTGATGCTACAATATCACCACTATTATTAATAAATAAATCTATGCTATCTAAATTACTTTTAAAATCAATTACTTTTCCTATACCACCAATATCATTTTCAAGAGCGGCATGTGGATCTATGACAACAAATTTATATTTTTGATGTAATTTTTCATTTTTATAAATATTGTTGATTAATAAACTTATAAATTTAGATTTTCCTGATCCAGAAGAACCAAATATAATAGAGTGCTTATCAAAACTAAAATTATTTTGGTTTAAATAAAAGTTTCCTTGTAGGTAAGGGAATGTATCTATAGACATTAAAGAATTATTTGAATCACTACTTAATAAATGCAATATTTTAGTAATTTCTAAATATTTAGGTGAACTTTTATAAAAATATCTTTTGTTTCCTTCAAAATCTACAGATAATATATTTATTGGGATAGCAAATATTACTTTATATTTTTTTCTTATCCCATTTTTATTTAGGTAATATGTTGTATTGGCTTTAATTTTGTCATCATATAATTTTAAGAAATTAATTTCTAAATATTCAAGAGTACCTTTATTTTTAATTTCACTATAATTTATTAAATCAATTATACTACTACCAATTTTAGGTAATGCAAGTAATGAATAATTTGCTTTTGGTATAGTTATTTTTTTGGTAGGTTTTAATAAAAAGGAATTTAAATTATTGATTGTAGCTGGTAAAGTACATCTTGTTTTAATAAAATATCTTATTTGATTTTTATCATTAGTAATAATTATTTTCCATTTTCTTAAAAAACCATTATAATTTGATATTGTTTTAATTAATTCTAACCATTCATCTTTTGAAATAAATTTTTTGGTTAAATATATTTCTGACGTTAACCACATAAATCCGCCACCTCGCTTACAAGTATAGCAAAAATGCAAAATAAAAGACTGACTTTTTAACAATCAATTTTGTCAGTCTTAATAAATAGCTACTAAAAAGTCAGTTACATCATCATGATAGTATTCCAGTTCAGGAATTTCCTTTAAATTATATTTAACTGATGGTAAAAATTCTTCATAAAATTTATGGGCTATTTCTTGAATATCTTTAGCATGTTGAGAATTAATCCTAAATTTCAACCATTTACTCTTAGGAATTATTATATGTTCAAATTCATTTATTACTTTATCATATAAACAATAATATTTTTGGGTTGCCTCACGATCAATGTCATAGGTAATCATGCCATATTTTACTTTTCCATATTTATTTATATATTTATTTTTGGTTTCTTTAAAAAATATTGGAGCGTCGTATCCTATTTTTTCATTATTTGTTGAAATGCCTATTCCATATAGATTCATTTCATCAAGGGTGATTATTTCATAATCAAGTTCAGTAGTAATTTTAACATCTTCATTGAAAATTATTCGAGGAAAGTTTTTAAGTTTCGTTTTTTGATTTACAAGACTAGGTTTAATTCCATGAAACTTTTCAAAAGCTCTAGAAAATGATGTAGCATTATTGTATTGATATTTAACTGCAATATCAATTATTTTTTGATTTTCTTCATATAAATCAAATCCAGCATTAGATAATCTTCTTTTTCTAATGTATTCTGATAAAGTAATTCCTGCAATCATGGTAAATAATCGTTTCATAGTATAAACATTTATACCTAAAAATTTTGCTAATGTTTCATAATCGATACTTTCTTCAAGATGTTCATCAATATATTTAGTTATTTTATTTAAACCTTCATAGATATTCAAATTTCATCACCTATATATATTTTAACATAAACTAAAAAATAATTAATTAAAATTAGTGTGTAATTGATTTTTTAATGATTTATTTAAAATATCTTTTTCTTTTAATTATCATACTAGAGTTAATAATGAAATATGTTAGTAAAAAAATTATGGAGAAGAATAGTGGTCTATATTAAAAATTTGATAAATAAATGTAAATATGATACTATTTAATTGCTTTTAAAGGAGAAAATTTTATGTGTGTTTTCCAATTGCGACAACAGTGTCGTCGCAATTGAGTTGGTCTCATTATTTAGAACTTCTAAAAATAGATGAAGAACCTAAAAGAAGGTTTTATATGAAGGAAACAATTAATTCTAAATGGAGTGTTCGTGAACTTCAAAGACAAAGAGATTCATTATTATATGAAAGATTAACTTTATCTGCTGATAAGGAAAAAATATTAGAATTATCTGAAAAAGGACAAATACTAAAAACAAGTAAAGATTTAGTAAAAGATCCTTTTGTTTTAGAGTTTTTGGATATAAAAGAAAATACGAA
>CANRQD010000024.1 GCA_947632685.1 uncultured Bacilli bacterium
AACGTGGTACCCCATCAATTATTGATAAATGGAAAAAAACTGATATTGCTATAAAAGCAGGAATAAATTTAGTTATTGAGTTACCATATACTATTGCTACAGAAAGTGCTGACTATTTCAGTTATGGAGCTATAACATTATTAGAAAAATTAAAAGTAGATAAATTAATATTTGGTAGTGAAACTAATGATATAAATTTATTTATAGAACTTGTAGATACAGAACTTAACAATAAAGAGTTTGATCCTCTTACTAAAATATATATGAAAATGGGAGAAAATTATCCTACTGCCCTATCTAAAGCTTTGCTTGATTTAACTGGTAAAAATGTAAAATTACCAAATGATTTATTAGGAATTAGTTATGTAAAAATAATTAAGAAAAATAATTACAAAATTAAACCAATATGTATAAAAAGAAAAGATAATTATAATAACAAAGAATTAGAAGAAAATATAAGTAGCGCCACTAGTATAAGAGAAGCATTAAAAAATAATATAAATATTGATAATCAAATACCAAGTTTTGTAAAACCTTATCTTCATGATTTACACTTTCAAGATGATTATTTTAAATTTTTAAAATATAAAATAATGTTAGAAAAAGATCTAAGTATATATCAAACTGTAGATGAAGGACTTGGAGATAAAATCAAAAAAGAGATAGTTAATTCTATAAGTTATGATGATTTAATAAATAGAGTAAAATCTAAAAGATATACCTATAATAAGATTAATAGAATGTTAAATCATATACTATGTGGTTTTACTAAAGAATTAGCAGAAAAAACTAAAACTATAGAATATATAAGAGTATTAGGATTTGATAATATAGGGCAAAACTATTTAAATAAAATAAAAAAAGAGATTGATATTCCAGTAATTAGTAACTTTTCTAAAAACAAAAGTGATATGATACAAATGGAATTTATCTCAACTGCTGTATATGCATCAATATTAGATGAAGAAAAAAAGAAAACTATGATACAACAAGAATATATTAATCATCCAAAATATAAGGAGAAAATATAAATGAAAAAAACTAAAACTGAGGGACAATTAATTGTAATATCTGGACCATCTGGTTGTGGCAAAGGTACTATTGTTAAGGGAGTACTAAATACTAATGATAAAACTTGGGTATCAATATCATGTACAAGTAGAAAACCTAGACCAGGTGAAATTGATGGACGTGAGTATTATTTTTTATCAAAAGATGAATTTGAACAAGATATAAAAAATGGAAGATTTTTAGAATATGCAGAATATGCTGATAATTATTATGGTACTCCAAGAGATGTTATTCAAAAAAAATTAGATCAAGGTATTGATGTTATATTAGAAATAGAAATACAAGGTGCTTTAAAAATAAAAGAATTATTAGAAGATACAATTTTTATATTTATTCTTCCTCCTTCCATGAAAGAATTAAAGAAAAGATTAGAAGGAAGAAATACTGAAACTAAAGACAAAATAACTAAAAGATTTTTAACAGCATATAAAGAAATTAATGAAGTCACTAAATATAATTATGTTGTTGTAAATGATGATATAGAACTTGCTGTTAAAAAAGTTAATTCAATACTTTTATCTGAAAAATGTAGAGTTGACAGAATTGAAGAAAGTTACTTAAATTCACTTGAAGAAGAAATACACGAAATTTTAAGAGAAGATAAAATATTTATTAATGAAAAGTTAAATATATAAAAACACTTACATAATAATAAGTGTCTTTTTTTTAATATTAAAATTATTTATTTTAACTATTTCTTTTTAATTTCATAATTTTTTATAAATTGATCTCTAAATTCTAATAACCTATCTTCTTTAATTGCATCTCTTATATCTTCTGTAAGTTTTATTAAAAACCTAATATTATGAATTGATAATAATGTTCCTCCAAGTGATTCTTTAGTTGTAATTAAATGTCTAATATAGCCTCTTGTATAGTTTTTACATGTATAACAATCACAATTATCATCAATAGGTGTAAAATCAGTTATAAATTTTTTATTATTTAAATTAATTTTTCCGTTTTTTGTAAAAGCTTGTCCATGTCTTGCAATGCGAGTTGGTAAAACGCAATCAAATATATCTACACCTCTAATAACTCCTTCTATAATATCTATAGGTTCTCCTACTCCCATTAGATAACGAACTTTATCTTTAGGTAAATATGGAATAGAATAATCAATGGCCTTATACATATCTTCTTTACTTTCACCATCATTTGCTACTCCACCAATACTATATCCATCAAAATCTAATTTTACTGTTTCAACGGCTGATAGTTTTCTTAAATCTTCATATGGTCCACCTTGAACAATTCCAAATAATGCCTGATTTTTATTAGAATGAACATCTTTTCCTCTCTTAGCCCATCTTAAAGTTCTTTCTAAACTATTTTTTAAATATTCATAACTTGCACTTGCAGGAGGACACTCATCAAAACTCATAGCAATATCACTATCTAATTTATTTTGAATTTCAATAGATTTTTCAGGAGTTAAAAATAAACTTGAACCATCTATATGACTTTTAAAATGAACACCTTCCTCTGTTATATCTTTTTCTTTATTCTTAGCAAGAGAAAATACTTGAAAACCACCACTATCAGTTAAAATCGGTCCATCATAGTTCATAAACTTATGTAAACCACTAGCTTCTGCTACTACATCTTCACCTGGACGTAACCATAAATGATATGTATTAGATAAAACTATACCTGCCCCACAATCTTTAACTTGATCAGGAGTTAGGCCTTTTACAGTAGCACGTGTACCAACGGGCATAAACATAGGAGTATAATAAGTTCCATAATTAGTTTCAATTTGACCAAATCTTGCTTTTGTATTTTTTTCTTCTTTTAGCAAATTATACTTGATTTTCAAAAAATCACCTCAAAACTTTTTATATTATTTAAAATATGTATAAACATTTTTATTATCGTATGTATCAACAAGTGAATAACCAGAATTATTAGCAACTTTATTACTAGCAACATTATTTTTATTAATAACAATTTTTATATTTGACAAATCTTTTACATTATCTAATAAATAAGATGTAATACCAACTAATGTTTTTTCCGCATAACCATTATTTCTATAACTACTATCTATAGCACACCAAATTCTACTACATTATTCGAATATATTTTATTAAAGCCACACATTCCAACATTTTCTTTATCACTATTATATATTACATAGCTTTTCATTTCTTTTTCTCTATTTAATTCATCTGAAGACTTATTAATCCAATCAGAAAAATTTTTGGAAATATATCTATATACTCCCTCATCTTTTGTTAATTTTCTCACTAATTTCGCATGTTTATACTGATCATATGATTCTATATATACAGAATTTAATTTAATCATACTAACCACCCCATAAATCTCACATATTATATCATAAATTTAATAAAAATACAATACTATTTCTATTTAATAAACATTGCATCACCAAATGAAAAGAAACGATATTTTTCTTTTACAGCAATATTATACGCATTAAGTATTTTATCACGACCCGCAAAAGCAGAAACTAACATTATCAATGTTGATTTAGGTAAATGAAAATTGGTTATTAAAGCATCAATTGCCTTAAATTTATAACCTGGATAAATAAAAATATCTGTCCAACCAGCTGTTTCTATAAATTTATTATATTTAGTCATTACTGATTCTAAAGTTCTAGTAGTTGTAGTACCAACAGAAATAATTTTATGACCATTTTTTCTTGTTTCAGTCAATTTTTCAGCAACATCTTTACTTATACTATAATATTCACTATGCATTTTATGATCTAAAATATTAGAAACATTTACCGGTCTAAAAGTACCTAATCCTACATGTAATGTTATATAGCAAATATTAACTCCTTTATCTTCTATTTGCTTTAATAATTCTTTTGTAAAATGTAGACCTGCAGTTGGTGCAGCTGCACTACCTATTTCTTTGGCATAAACAGTTTGATATCTAGATTGATCTTCTAACTGCTCATGTATATATGGTGGAAGTGGCATTGTTCCTAATTTTTCTAATATTTCATATAAAATACCGTCATAAATTAAATTAAAATGCTTAATACCTTCATCTAATGATTTTACACATTCTGCTTTTAGTAATCCATTTCCAAAAGAAACAATAGTTCCTACTTTTATTCTTCTAGCAGGTTTTACTAAACATTCCCAGCAATCGTCGTATATATTTTTTAAAAGTAAAATTTCAATAACTGCATTGGTTTCTTCTTTATTTCCTATAAGCCTAGCAGGTAGTACTTTAGTATCATTTAAAACTAAAGTATCACCTTTTTCTAAATAATCTATTATATTATAAAAATATTTGTGCTCCAAATCCCCACTTTCTTTATCTAATACTAACATTCTAGATTGAGATCTATTCTTAATTGGTGTTTGGGCAATTAATTCTTCTGGCAAATTATAATTAAAATCTTCTGTTTTCAAAATTTAAGACCTCCTTTACTAAAGTTTTCTATAGCGTTTTTAGTATCAGCTATAAACTTATAATAGTCATCATCAGTAATACTTTTAATATATTGAATTAATTTCTTATCTATATTTTTATTCTCATTGTTTACTAATTCATCATATTTATCTTCTACCATAAACATATAACCATAAAATTTTTCATAATTTTCAGTCTTAGTCATTAATTCATTCATTAATTCTTGATTAAATATATTCATATATTTATCTACAAAAACAGGATCATAAATACTACTAATATCTGCAATGATTATAATACTATTATCATCTAAATTAGTTGTAGAATACTTATCTAAAATAATTGAAGAACAAAGTAATATGGAATTTTTCTATTATAATAATCATAATTATCATCAATCTTTTTTGCAATAGATATAAATCTAGAAGATTTATCTAACTTAGTTAATGATTTTAAACCTGCATTTATCATTTCATCAGTATTAGAATTTAAAATTTTATCTAAGTTTGCAATTATATTTTCTTTTAAAGTATTATAATCAATTCTTTTATCAAATATTTTATTTTTCATAACATCACCAAAACATCGTTATTATATCATAAAAATTAAAAATACTCCATTAAGAGTATTATTTATCTTTATAAGGAATACCTAAAACTTCATAACCTAATTCTGTAACAATTCTACCACGACTAGTTCTCTTTAAGAAACCATTTTGTAATAGATATGGTTCATATACATCTTCTATAGTTGAGACCTCTTCTCCTATTGAACTACTTATAGCATCTACACCTACAGGTCCACCATTAAACTTATTAATAATTGTTGAAAGTAATAGTCTATCTACTTCATCTAAGCCCTGTTTATCTACTTTAAGTTTATCCAAAGCTAAAGCTGTAATTTTTTTATCAATAACACCATTTCCTTGTACTAAAGCAAAATCCCTAACTCTTTTTAATAATCGATTAGCAATTCTTGGAGTACCCCTACTTCTACTAGCAAGTTCAACTGCTGCATCATCTTCAATCACAGTATCAAGTACTCTAGATGTTCTCTTAATTATTTCTGTAAGTTCTTCTATTGTATAAAATTGTAGTTTAGAAACTATTCCAAATCTATCTCTTAATGGAGAAGTTAAATCTCCTGCTCTTGTAGTAGCACCAACTAAAGTAAATGGAGGTAAATCTATTTTTATATTCCTACTATTACCATCTGTTCCTATTATAATATCTAATGTAAAATCTTCCATAGCAGGATATAGTATTTCTTCAATAAATTTAGGCATTCTATGTATCTCATCAATAAATAAGACATCACCAGGTTCTAATGAAGATAAAACAGCAGCTAAATCACCTGATTTTTCAATACTAGGACCACTTGCTGTTTTAATATTTGTTCCCATTTCATTAGCAATAATATAAGCTAAAGTTGTTTTTCCAAGACCAGGTGGACCATATAATAAAACATGGTCTAAAGCTTCACCTCTCATTTTAGCAGCTTTAATAAATATCTTTATATTTTCTTTAACTTCAGTTTGACCTATATATTCATCTATTACCTCAGGTCTTATAGAATTATCTAAAATTCCATCATCCTTTACATCTACATTTCTAATTATATTTTCATCAGTCATTGTACATCCTCCTGCAATTTCTTATTTTATATAACATTTATCAATTATATTATTATCATCTTTATTAGTCTTTATTTCATAAATGGAATCTAATATATCTTCCAAAGTTATTATTTTTTTACTACATTTAGTTTTATTATCTATGGCATATAATAAAAATTGTTGCATATCCGATCTATATTTATATATTTCTTTATGATCCTCATATAGCATATATAAATTGTTAATAAAATTTTCAAATTCATTATAAGAAAAATCAAATTTAACATTATAAAAAGACGAATATGTATCAAACAATTCTACACTATCACGAAAAGTATTATTCTTAATTATTTTACCATAGTCAAATATCATAACATACCTACTATTTTAAAAGTAGCTTTAATGCTTCTTTTACTTGTTCTTCTATAGATAAATTTTTATCAACTTTATTAACTATGCCCTTTATTTCTTTATCTTTATATCCTAATCCTTGAAGTACTTCTATAAGTTCATTAGTAGTATCTTCAATAATATTATTAACAGTCATATTAAGTTTTCCTTTTAAATCAAGTATAATTTGTCGTGCTAATTTATCTCCAATTTTAGGAAATTTTTTTAAATATAATATATTTTCTCTTTCTATAGCATCAATTATACCATCACAAGAGCCAGTAGCAAACATAGGTAGAGCCATTTTACAACCTAGGCCTTTAACGCTTATTAATTTCAAAAATAAATCTTTCTCATTAGAATCTCTAAATCCAAATAAACTGTTATCATCTTCTTTTACTTGTTGATATACATATATTTTATATTGTTCATTTTCTTGATATAAAAATGGATTAGCTACATATATCAAATATCCAATACCATTATTTTCTAAGACAATAGAATTAAAATTAATACTCATAACATTTCCAATTATATAATCATACATACTATCACCACTTACATTTTAACACTTATATACAAATTTTAAAAGTACTTCTATAAAACAAAAAGTCATATAAATGACTTAATTTAAATCTTCTTTAGTTATAGTAACAACTGGTCTAACCCCATAATCAATATGATTACTATAAGCTGTTGGCCCGTAGCTACCATCAGATGAAATAGTATAAATATTATTATTGTCACCTGTAGAAGCTAACCAATAAGATGTATCAAATATAAATTTATTTTGACTACTAGCACATGTTGATGATGCAGTATCACAACCTAAACTATTTGCTTGCTCAATAGTTAATAAATTCACCGTTACACTATTTAATTTAGATTTTTCAGTTAAATAATTTTTATAATTTTCTAAATATTCATTTATATTAGAACTATCTGCACTATATTCCACTGTAGCATAAGTTAACATATTCTCTTTTTTTCCTAATGCGTCTTTGTCTTGAATTCCATCAGAACCTGCTGATATTTTACTATCTCCTACATTTAAATTATATTTAGCAAGCATATTAATATTATATCCATCATTAGATATTACATTAAATCTTTCAGTTCCACAAACGATTTCATCACCAATTGATGCACCATTACCACTTATTACATTACATAAAGTGGATGTATTTTGTGCCTCTATTAAAATTTTTCCATGATAATGCTTTCCTAAAACTTCATTTCCACTAGCATCAGATATCCAAACTCTAATAGAATATTCTTTACTTTTTCCTGCTGATAAATAGCCAGTTTCAACAATATATTCAGTACTAGCTACATCAGATAAAGTAAACGGAGGTTTACCATCTACACTAACTCTTATTTCGCCTTTATCTAATAAATTATCACTACAATTATCTGCTTCAATCATATCATTATCATCTACTATTTTTATTTTATAACCAGCATCAACATTTCCAGAATTTGTAATTTTAAATTCATATGGCTTTTCTTTAATTCCATCTTCATCTGATTCTGGATAGGCTCCATTAAGCTTGATTATATTTCCAAGTTCTTTACTATCTGTACTAAATTCTACATTTAATGTACCTACAGTTAAGGTATTAGCTTCATCTGCTTTTTGTATAGATGAAAAAATGGCGTATGCACTAGAAATCATTACTATGGTTACAACAAAAATTGAAATTATTGTAAATTTAATTTCTCTAGAAAGACCCTTACTTAAGTATTTATTTATTTCACTTGTATCTATTGAATTATTACAATAATCATCTACTTTAATTTTTCTTTTATTTCTAATAGTTTGACTCCTTCTACCCATAAACTATTCTCCTTATAATATATATAATATTATTATATCATAAAAAAAAATATCTACAATAGATATTTTAATCTTTCATATTAAAATAAACACTTTGAACATCATCTATATCCTCAAGTTGTTCAATAAGATTTAATACTTTTTCTTTTTGTTCATCATCACTAACTTCAACTTCTATATTAGGAATATATGTAATTTCACTTTCTAAAAATGTTTCTACACCTATACTTTCTAAAGCATCTTTTACTTTTAACATATCATCTGGATTAGTAGTTATTGAATAGTTTTCTCCATCATTTTCAAAGTCTAGTGCTCCATTATCTAGACTCACTAACATAACCTCATCTTCTGAATAAGAATTAGGTATTACAATTGAACCTTTTCTTTCAAACATGTAACTAACAGAACCATCTGTTCCAAGGTTACCTCCTCTTTTAGTAAATGTACTTCTTACAAATGATGCAGTTCTATTTTTATTATCAGTTAAACAATCTACCATAACAGCAACACCACTAGGTCCATATCCTTCATATCTTATATTATCGTAGTGTTCACCACTTCCGGCACCTTTAGCTTTATCAATAGCCTTTTGAATATTATCCTTAGGCATATTAGCAGCTTTAGCTTTTTCAACTACCATACGAAGTGATGCATTTTGATCTGGATCAGGAGTTCCTTGTTTTGCAGCTACATATAATTCTTTGGCAATTTTTTGAAATACTTTTCCACGTGCTGCATCAATTAAACCTTTCTTTCTGTGAATTGTAGCCCATTTAGAATGTCCACTCATTTAAATTCCTCCTTTTTATAACATATTCACTAAAATTATATTACCATAAAATAGATTTTATATAAAGTATAAGTTTGTAAATTAATAAATATTATGTTACTATAAACAAAAAGAGGTATAATATGAAATTAACTATTAACAAAAAAAAGATAAATATCGAAAAAATTGATGGTTTTTTTAATAGATTTAAACTTTTAAAATTTAAATTAGAAAAACTAGAGAATGGTTATTTACTAACTAAAAGAAAATGGTTAAGTACCTATCTTTATTGTCAAAAAGTAGATGTTATTATGACAGATAAAGATAATACAATATTATATTTATACCCTAATTTAAAAAGTGAAGCTATTATTTATTATAAAAGAAAAGTATATAATACATACATATTACCTTTAGGTATAGCAAATCATTTAGAAAAAGGTAAAATATTAAAAATTGAAAAATAATGATAATATAACTTTATAGGAGAAAGTAATATGAATTTAACATATATAGATTATTATAAAAGTAGTTATAAAAATAATATGAAAAAACTATATATAAATTCTTTTATTAAAGAAGAACGCTTCCCTTTTTGGATTTTAAAGTCTTGTATTAAAAATAAAAACATACATTTTAATGCAATATTAGAAAATAAAAGTTTTATTGGCATTTATTATTTAGTTAATTGTGATAATTCAGTATATTTAATGTATTTAGCAATAGAAAAAGATAAAAGAGGAAAAAAATATGGTTCTAAAGTATTAAAGAATTTAATAAAAAAATATAAAACTATATTTTTAAGTATTGAAAAAAATAATAGTATTGAAAGTAATAAAAGAAAACAATTTTATCTTAAAAATGGTTTTTATGAAACTAATAAATTTTATATAGATAATGGAGTTAGTTATGAAGTTTTATGTACAGCTAAAAATTATAAAATAACTGAAGATGTATTAAAAAAAAGATATAGTAATATGACAAATTCTAAAATAATTAAATTTTTAATAAGTAAAATATTTAATACTAATAATATTACTTTTATAAATGAAAAACGATAACTATCGTTTATAGCTATCGTTTATTTTTTTATCATAAAATATAATTATTACAAACAAAATAAAACCTATTATACTTAAAATTTTACCTATATTAAATAATGGAGAGGTATATTTTATTATAATTTTATGACTACCTTTATTTAATTTAAATCCTAAAAAAGCTTTATTTACAATTTCTTTTTTTACTAATTTATTATCTACATATACTCTAAAACCATTATCATATGGAATACTAGTTACAAAATAACCATTTGATTTCATATCAATATGACCATAGATATTTTCATCATTAGTTTTATCTTTATCAACTTCAAATAAAGACAAATCATTTTTAACATTTCCTATATCTTCATATTTTAATTCATATACTCTAATATCATAAATATTATAATTGTTTTTACTAAATGATATTTTTAATTTATCTATATCATCATTACTAGAAACAACATAATTAAAGGTTTTATTATTATTTTTATACATCCATTCATTACAAGTCAACACATTAGAGATACCATTAATAGATATTTTAGCATCTCCATCTTTACAATTAGGAGTATCTTTCAATTTAAAACTAATTATTAAAATACTATTATTTAAAGATTTATTTATTTTTAATATTAATTTTGATTTATCTTTACTTTTAATATTTATATATTTACCTTTTTTAATTATATTTAAATTTTTACTTTTTTCTATACTATAATCTAATTTTATTTCTTTTATAGAATTTGTAACATCCTTAGTTGATTTTTTTGAAACAACTGCACTATTTAATAATGTACCTATATTATATGGATAACTAAGTCCATCAAATATTTTTTCATTTGTAAGATAGGATGTTCCATAAAACATTGGTAAGACATTTTCATTTTTATAGATATTTTTACTTATCTTAGCATAACCAATAGGAACACCAGATTTAGAATATATATATTTTATTCCCATAAAAGTTTGAAATAATATATCATTATTTTGAGACATAACTAAATTATTTCTATATGATAAAGCATTATTAAATATTTTTTTATAAAAATTTTTATATAATAAATTAGATACAGATGAATATAAAGAATCTTGATTATAATTGGATATATAAACTTGATTTACATTTAGTAATGTATCTTCTAAATTATTAAATCTTACAATATCTTTTTCTGTTTTTAATACATTTTCTATTTCTTTATCAATTTTATTTGAAGAATTACTAAAATACTCTCCTCTTAAATATGTATCATTAGCATTAGATACCAATAAAGTAATAATTGGTACTACTAACAAAACTAAATATAATAATTTTTTATTAGTGTAATTTTTATAATAAAAATAAATTACTATAATCAATAATAATATATCTGGATAAAAAGCATAATTTTTATTAAGACAAAATATTGATACAAAAACAACTATTATTGAAAGTATAATAATATTAAATAAAGAAATCTTTTTTTCAAAAATAAGTGATAAAAATTTACCTATTATAATACCAAATAATGGAATAAATGGTATAAATACTTTATTTCTAAAATATAACATTCCGTTAAATAAATATATAAAAAACGGAATATTAATAATTATTAAAATTACATATACTAAATACTTGTCTTCTTTTTTCTTTGAAAAAAATAAATAAAGAAGAGAAAGAACTGCAATAGATGTAAGTCCCATAGTATAATTACTATATAATATAGCATCCATATTAAATCTAGGTAATAATAAATTTAAATAATTAAGTGATAAAGATACATCTTCCCTACCAGTTTTTAATACATACATAGTTGGAAATAATAAAATAGAACTCATTAAAATACCTATAAAAATTGGGAATAAATATTTTAATGCTTCATGTATCATATCTTTTATTACGACTTTTTTACATTTTTCTAAATATTTATATAAGGCATATATGCATAATACACCTATACTTAAGATACTATAATAATAACTAATCATTATTATTAAAAAAACACTTATCATAATTAAACTTCTATTTCCATTTTCAAAATACCTATCTGTACCAATTAATCCTAATACCAAAAAAGGTAGATAATCTACAAACATAAAATGTTTATGAAAATGATATAGTATTGGTGCCGCACAAAGTATTAATATTGTAGTTAATAAAGATACATCTTTTTTAAATTTATCTTTTAAAAAATAATACATAATAATACCAAAAACTATATATAATAGTGTATTAGTTATAATAATATAATTAGTCATACTAATAAATGGAAATAAATATGATAATAAAATTATTGGATTAAGTAGACCATAATATGAAAAATTATATATATTTTGACCGGCTCCTAACGATAATGAAAAATTAGGAAATAGATTTCCAGTTTTATAAAATAAATTTCTAAAATATTTTGGAAATACAATATGTTGAGTAGCCCAATCTATCTGTGAACCAAAAATACAATTTTCCGGAATAGATATAAAAAGCGCAATTAAACAAAATATAATTATTATATAATAATTCTTATCTATTTTAAGTAACTTTTTCATAACATACCTCTTTTAATTTTTAAAATCAAAATAAAAATCTAATATTCTAACTTGATCTCCTTCTTTAGCACCCATTTCTTCTAATTTTTGATCTATACCTAATTTTCTTAATTTTTTAGCAAATCTTAACATACCTTCTTCAGATGTAAATTTAGTCATCTTAAATAATTTTTCTATTTTTTCACCTTTAATTACCCATAAATCATCAGCTTCTTTTTCAATTGTATAAGGTTCTTCCTTCTTAAATTTATATAAAACATGGCTTTCAAAGGCTTCATCTTCATATAATGGTGTATCAGGAAGTTCTTCAAGAATTTCTGCTAGATAATCAACTACTACATCCAAACCTTTATTAGTAGCAGCACTTACTTCAAAAATTTTAATATTTTTGTTATTTAATTTTTTCTTAAATTCGGATAAATTATTACTAAATGTATCAATATCAGATTTATTAGCAATTATTATTTGTGGTTTATTTAAAAGTTTTTTATTAAAATCTTCTAATTCTTTATTAATTAAAATATAATCTTCATAAGGATTTCTTCCTTCAGTGGCAGCCATATCAATTACATGAGCAATAACTTTAGTTCTTTCTATATGTCTTAAAAATTTATCACCTAATCCATCACCTTTAGATGCTCCTTCTATTAATCCTGGAAGATCAGCTACCACAAAACTTTTACCATTACTACTTTTAGTAACTCCTAAAT
>CANRQD010000025.1 GCA_947632685.1 uncultured Bacilli bacterium
TCCTCCTTTGTTATATTATATCAAAAAAAGATAGGTGTTTTTTCCTATCTGTCTATTTTTATGGGTACAGTTTAATGAAGAATTAAGTGTCATTTTTTTATTACTACTATCATAACGATAAGGAGAAATAAAATGATAGCAATGAGCTTTAGAACTTTTATAACAAAAGTCTTAGTTTTCATCTTTATCAAACCTCCTCTCTATAAGAGATTTGGTAGACACTCAACAACTAATATTCCCTATGAAATTATACCAAACAATTGTTCTTTATACAATAAAATTTGATACTAAATTTATGGCAATTTAGAAAACACACTTGCAAATTGGCATAGAGATTTTCATTAATTTTATGATTATAATAATAAAAATTGTTAGGTGGTAAAATGAAAGAAGTATATGGTGTAAAATCCCAGTTAAAAATATCTTTGCCAATAGCATTTGAAAACTTAGTTAATATTTTAATGACTCTTGTCGATACTTTAGTTATATCCCTAGTTGGAACAAAAGAATTAGCAGCACTTGGTGCAATGTCTGTAATTATTAATATGATGCAAATGAGTATTCAAACTATTAATGTATCTAATAATACGTTAGTGGCAAATTCATTAGGTGAAAATAATAAAAATAAAGTACAATTAATAGTTGGAAACTCAATTATTTTAACAATCATAATTTCACTAATAACAATTATTTTTATTTATCTAATCCAACCTATATTTCCACCATTATTCAAAGTTGATGGAATAGCGCTTACATATTTAACTATAAGATTAACTGGCTTTATGCAAAGTAGTTTAGTCACAGTTCTTTCAGGTTATCAAAGAAACAATATAATAAACTAACAATTAATTTAGCAGAAAATTAATTGTTTAAAAGTTGTCGTACTCCTTCCTTTACGGCACCGTTGAGAAATCTGTTTAAACTATTCGAATGAAATCTATGTCAATAATTTAATTAAGAAGATTAAAATATCAGAACTTGAAAACTATATTAAGACTATGAACTAATATTTTATTAATGAGATGGTGTAATTGCCAAAAATTACTTTTTATGTTATTATATACACTATTCAAAAAAGAGGTGTTTTGGATGGTTACATTAAAAGAAAAAGTTAAATGGAATTTGTATTGTAGGAAAAGTTATTATTTAACATGTTATGGATTAAATAAGGGATTAATAAAACTATATACTGAAGATCAAGAAATAATGGATAGATTTAGAAATACTTATTATGGTGGTGTTCCACTTTCTATAATGCTTTTATGTCTTAGTTGGACCAGTGGAAAATGTTATGATACTGCATTAATTCTTGCATCAGCTTTTCATGATTGTGAAGATGTTTGTATGGTTGATGCAGATATACAAGGAATTTCATTAAATTCTGCTAATTTAGAAGATTTTAAAAAACAATTAGGATATTTACCAGAACACTATGGTAATCATTGCTTTGTTGAAATTAGAGATAAAAATGGTATTACATGGGTATATGATACGACAAAAGGATATGTTATTGAAAAAAATTTATATTATAAAATAGAAAAACCAATTATAACTAAAATAAATGATAAAAACGCTATTCTTAATAATCCAGAATATCAAGATATGCTCGAGCAAGATTTAGAACATGATAAATATGCACTACATATTATTATGCCTAATATAGAAGCAATATTGCAAAAAGCAAAAGACGATAATGAATTATATTCTAAAGAATTAGAACATGAAATCCATGTATTTAAAGAAAAAATAAATTATAATGGTATATGTGAAGAAATAAAAAAAGATAAGAAAGTAAAAGGATTTTTTAGGTAATAAGGGATAAATGAAATGTTTGGAATTAATGAAATATTAGATAAAGTTGTTTTGAAAAAAGAATTAACTGAAGCAGAAAAATTTAAAATATTACGATCTAAAAGAATTGATACAAGAGTTGTAGAATATTTAATGAATAAACTAAATAATTTACATATTGAGGTGTTAGGTAAATATAAGGGTTCATTGTTTGAATTAATGCAAGTAGGAAAACTTGAAGGATGGTGTTGGCAAACAACAGAATCAGCAATAGTATTTTTAAACGATGATGATTATATTGAGAGAGGAAACTTAAGATTTGATGAAAGAACACCAAAATATTATCATTCATGGATATGTTTTAAATTTGATAGTACAGAATATGTTCTGGATCCGTGTTTAAATTTTTTATGCAAAAAGAGTGATTATTCAAAAATGTTTGAAAGTGATGTAAAAGGAAAAGTAAGTGCTAAAGCAGTAAGAGAAGAATTAATTAGACAAGTTACTGTACCTAAAGAGGAAGATAATTCAGAAGCGAACAAATCATTTGAATCATTTATGAAAAGTTTGATGGGAGAATCTTATGATGGTTATGTGGAAAGTAAAAAAGATGAGATTACAGTTCATGGACCAGAAGATGTAAATACTCCATTATACAGAAATGGTGCAGGTTATAAAACAGAAATAGAAAATGGAAAAGTAAAAAAATTAACAGTTCATTATTATTACATAGATTGTTAGTATTAAAAAATTAGAAAAATGTGTAAAATTATTTTTTCGAATAGTTTATAATTTAGATAGAGAACGATTTGAAAAAAAGAGGAACATTCGATTCCGGAAGTGAATGTCACCTCATTATAAGTTATGGCACTCATTCAGTGATGAAAGAGTGTCAATTTTTTATTACTGCTACAAAAAATTCTTTTCTTCATACTTATCAATTTCCCTTTCTTTCTAAAGATTGGAGGCAGACACTTATATCATTTATCATTAATATTTGAAATTATATTATAATCAATATTAGAAAACATTAAACAGTGATTAATTTTATTATTTATTATTCCTCAATAAGGTATTTTGATATACTTGTTAAAATATTTAGGAGTTAATTATTTTGTCATTAAAGAAAATAATATTAAAAATTAGTAATTATCTATCACTAATTGAAAAAAGATGGTACAATTTTATATAAAGGGAGGTTTCAATATGACTAATGAGGAGATTCATGAGGTAAAGAATTTGTATAATGAATATTTGGTATTACAAAAAATGATTAGTGATTTAAAAGATAAAACTTTAAAATTTAAAACAAATACTCAATCAAAATTAATATCATATGATGATATTGAACAAATTAAAATATTATCAAAGGAAGATGCTTTAAGAAAACTATATATAGAAAAAGCGAAAAAATCAAAAAATTTATTTAATATAAAAGTTTATATGGGAAGTTATTATTACTATAATGGTCCTGGAAGTAATGAATTTACTGATATAGATGATTTATTAACGTTTGAAAATGATCCAAAGGCAGTATATAGGGTTTTCTGTGATATTGAGAATATATATGATAGTCGATATGAAAATAATTATGATGTTATATATTATTCTCAAAAAGAAAAATTTGAAAAATATGAACGAGAGAATACGATAATTGTTGTTCCAAATGAAGATATTAAGAAATCAATTATAGAAGCTAGTCAATATTCAGATTATGAAAGATTTCGTGGAATTAATAGATATTTTGGACTATCTGGAAATATGGACGAAAATATAAAGTTCAATAGAAAGGGTGATGTAGATTCTTTTGGGGATCTCAAACCTATACAATATTATTTTTTTAACTTACTTATCAATATGGAACCAGAAGAAGCTGTAGTTAAATTAACAAAAAAATATAAACCATATAGAAATTTTTATAATTATACTTGTTTAGAAAAAAAATAATACTTATTATATGATTATATTTAAAAAATTAATTAACACATTATGATATAATATCAACTAAGGAGGGTTTAATTATGATTTATTCAGCTACAATTGAAAAAAGAAATGAACATTGTAAAAAAATAAAAACTAATTGTTTGATTGCATTATGTGAAATTGGAGATGATTATAAATCATTTTGTGATGATTTAGAAGAATTAGTTAAATCTAAAAATAATTGGGATTTAGTTAATAAAATATATCATACTATGCAAGGAAATTTATCTATTGGTTCTAACAAATATAAAGATTTTATGGATAAACATAAATATACTATAGACATAATGAATAAGTATTCTTGCTTGGATAATATAACTGTTTTAAGTTATGATATAACAGGAAAACGTAAAGAAAATTTAGCTGAAGATTATTTTTATCAATATATTAAGGAGCATAATGATGATATAGAAACAATAAAAGCAGTAGCATTAAAAATTAAATCTCTCGGATTTAATGAGATTTATTTTGGAGAAAAATTAGATTTTACTAAAAGTGAATATACGTTAGATACTTTGTATGGAAGTAATTTTGCTTATCTTGAAAATATTGAAGTTAATCCTACATATTTAAGTAGTCCAATAAAATATGGAACAAATGATTCGTGTTATTGCATGAATTTAGAAACTATTGGTTTTGGAAATAATAAAGAAATAAGTAAATATTGTAGAAATATAAAATTAAATAGTTTAATATTTGATCCAAATAGATTGCCAAATGAAATAACAGTAGAATCTACTATAGATGTAATTTATAAATTAGCACAAAAGAAAAAAGCAGAATATGATGATTTGAAACATTCCATAGATTTAAGCATATCTGCTAGCGATTTAAATGATTATTTCGAACGTTTTAAAGTAGTAACTGAAAGAATTGATAAAATAAAAGATAATCAGGAATTAGTTGATTTATTGAGTCAAATGCAAAATACTTTGACACAATTACAATTGTTTGGAGCTAATTTTGAAAATCAAATAATTGCTTCTCATACAGGTATTACAGATGAAACAATGAAAAAAGAAAAAAAATTATATATAGATAGAAGAGATTGGGCTAGTCTGGATATTGATTAAATTTTAGTAAATTTCAATAAAAATGAAAAGATTAATTAAACGTGTTATAATTATAAGTAAGGGAGGTTTTATTTTATGGATAGAATTTTAAAGATAAATAAACTTAAAGAATTAGAGGGTGCTATTAAAGAAAAACAAAAACAAATTCGACAAGATGAAATTGAATTAGAAAAATTAAAAAAACAATATGATATTGAAAATGTATCACAGTTACCAATTTTGCTTTTTATGATTAATACAACATTACCAATGCCAGATGATGAAGATGATTGGAAATATAAATATATTTATTATTGTCCTGATTTAGACAACATAAAATGTATTGAAAGAAATCGAAAAAATGATTTTTTGCAAAATACTGTTGATTTAAGAGAGCAATTTGAAGACTTTGATGTACCAAAAAAATGTTGGATTGGAAATTGTTATTATGAAAATCAAGATGCAATTATGCAAGCTGTATCCATTTTAAAATCAAATATCGATGAAATATTTAATTCAAGAAATATTGATTCTTGGTCTGATTTGGGAGTTATTTTAACTAATGAATTTATTAAAAACGGACATTCTAAAGTTTTAAAACCTAATACTACTACAAAATGTATATAATATTTTGAAAAGTTAGGTAATATTTCAAAAGATTAGGTTAGTACCGACTTATGCAGTTGGTACTATTTTTATTAGCATTAATCTTATCTCCTTCCAATTAGAAAATTGAAGGCGAATAGTACTTAAACTATTAAATATTAATAATAAAAATATAAATATGTGAATATATATACAAAAAGTTTTTTATTATAATAAATGAATGTTGCAATTAAATATATAGTTATGAAAATAAAATTAATTATTTATAAATAATGCTGTTATATATTATCATAATTGAAAAATAAGTTAGTGTATGATAAAATTTTAATTAAGAACTATATAGATTAATTAAATAATTAACTATTTAATAGAAAGGATAATTGGTAAATAATTTATGATAGAAGAATTAATAGAAATATCAAAAATTGTAGGAATGAGAAATGATTATGTCCAAGCAGGTGGTGGAAATAATTCTGTAAAACTAGATAATCAATATATGGCAATAAAATCATCTGGAACTTTATTATCTGATATGAAAATTAATGAAGGTTATACAATTATAGATTATCAAAAAGTAAAAAATATGTTATTAACCGGTATTAAATCTGAAAAAGAGATATTAAAGGAATGTCATATCTCAGGAAAAAAAGCATCAATTGAAGTATTTTTACATGCTTTTTGTAAAAAATACACTATTCATATTCATTCTCTATTATCAAATATTTTATTAACCAAAAAAGATTGTGAAAAAGAAATTGAAAAATTATTTAAAGATTCTATAGTTATTGATTATAAAACACCAGGTGTTGAATTAGCACAAGAATTAATAAAAAAATATAATAATCAAGAAATTATATTTTTAAAAAATCATGGATTAATAGTAACTTCTGATGATTATAGTAAAATTACTAAATTAATTTCTAGAGTAGATCAAACTATATCAAACTATTTAAATATAAATTTAGAAAAATTTAATTATGTAACAGATATATATAACTGTATAAAAAAATATTCAGATGATTTAGTTTTTTTATCAGAAGATAAAGATATATATAAAGCTTTAGAGATAAATAAAGGAAAACTATGGAATTATAAATTTTGTCCAGATTGTGTAGTATATTGTGGACCAAAAGAATTAGAAATAGATAGTATCGAGCAAGATTTATTTGAACAACATATTAAAAAATATGAAAATATAACACTAATTTTATATAAAAATAATATATATATTTGTGCAGATACCTTAAAAAAAGCAAGAGAAATTGAATCAGTTTTAAGTTTTAGTGCTAAAATATTTATTAATAATTTTGGAGAAAAATTAGATTATTTAAATGAAGATGAAGTTTATAAATTATATCATAGTGATTTTGAGAAATATCGTCAAAATGTAAAATAGAGAGTAGTGATTTTATGAAAATTATAATACCAATGACTGGCTATGGGAAAAGATTTGTAAATGCAGGATATAAGGATTTAAAACCATTAATTAAAGTAGCAGACAAACCAATAATAGAATGGATTGTTAAAGGAATGTATAACGAAGATGATGAATTTTTATTTATTTGTAGAAAAGAACATTTAGATTCTATTAAAGGAATGAGAGCATTATTAAATAACTTAGCGCCACATACTAAGATATTTGAAATTACAAATTGGGAAAAAAAAGGACCTGTATATGACGTTTTAAAAGCAAGTAATGAAATAGATGATAGTGAGCCATGCATTATTAATTATTGTGATTTTTATAATATTTGGGATTATAATAAATTTAAAAAAGATGTAATAGCAAAAAATTGTGATGGTGCAATTCCATGTTATACAGGGTTTCATCCACATTTATTAATAAAGAAAAATTTATATGCGTCATGTTTGACTGATAGTAATAATAACTTAATACAAATAAAAGAAAAATTTTCATTTGAAGAAGACAAGACAAAAGCAAAGCATTCTCCAGGAATATATTATTTTAAAACAGGTAAACTTTTAAAAAAATACTGTCAAATGTTAGTAGATGATAATAATGAATTAAATGGAGAATTCTATGCAAGTCTGCCATATAACTATATGGTTAAAGATAATTTAAAAGTTTGGGTACCAATATGTATTGATAAATTTTGTCAATGGGGTACACCAGAAGATATGCAAGAATATTTATTTTGGATTGATATTGTAAGGAGGTTTAGTAATGACTAAAGTATTAATACCAATGGCTGGAGATGGTAAGAGATTTAAAGATGCTTTATATAAAGTTAGTAAACCTGCTATAAAAACAACTGATTATCATACAGGAACTAAAATTCCTATGGTAGTTTGTGCTACTAAAGATTTACCACTAGTAAAAACAGATGGTTCTAATCTAATTTATATTGATCGTGATTTTCATAAAAAAGAGGGATTAGAAGACGAGATAAAAAAATATTATCCAAAAGCTTTATTTATAACTACAGAGAAACTAACAAAAGGACAAGCAAGTTCTTGTTTACTTGCAGAACAATATATAAATAATAATGAACCATTATTAATAGCTGGATGTGATAATGGTATGATTTTTAATCAAGAGAAATTTAATGAATTAACTAAAAAATGTGATGTTATTGCTTTTACTTATACAAACAATGAAGCTGTTTTAGAAAATCCTACTGCATATGGTTGGTATAAATGTGATGAAAATAAAAAAATAACAGACATTTCTATTAAGAAACCATTAAGTGATAACATACTAAATGATCATGCAGTAGTAGCTACATTTTGGTTTAAAACAGGAAAAATATTTGTAGAATGTACTAAAAAAATGATTAAAGAAGAAGATATGATTAATAATGAATACTATATTGATGAAGTAATAAAACATGCAAAAGAATTAGGGTATGATGTAAGATTATTTGATATAGATAGATATATAGGATGGGGTACACCAAAAGATTATGAAAATTATGAAAATACAATTAAATACTGGAGAGAATTTTATAATAGTCCATTATATTTAGGAGAGAAATGAAAACTTATTTAACTAGTTTATATAAAAGAAATCCAAAACTAGTATGGTTTTTTATTATAATATTTGTATTAAAACTATTAATTGCAGGACTATTTTCTTCAGATTATCAAAATTTAATGTTTATCCCATTTATAAATAATTTTTTCAATAACTTACATAGTGGAAATTTATTATCTAATCCATATCAAACATGGTATGCATTAAATACAAGTTATAATTTTCCATATCAATTTATTATGATTATAGTAGAAAGTATAGGAATGCTTTTTATCAAAATATTTTCTATTAATTCAATATTTTTTACTAATTTATTTTTTAAAATCCCAATTATAATTTTTGATTTAATAGGATTAATATTTTTGATTAAAATATTTCCAAGAAGAAAAAAAGAAATTAGTATATTATATTATACTTGTCCAATAATTTTATATTCTTCATATATTCATAGTCAATTAGATATAATACCAATTGCTATTTTAATTGTTTCAATATATTATTTAGTAACAGGAAATAAAAAACAAAATATTTTATTTGCAATATTTTTAGGTTTATCTATTATGACAAAGCATAGTATTATAATCATTGCCCCTATTTTATTCATTTATTTATATAAAAAAGAAGGATTATCAGAAACAATAAAAACACTTTTAATTACATG
The DNA here is from genome assembly GCA_947632685.1 of uncultured Bacilli bacterium. GTDB lineage: Bacteria > Bacillota_I > Bacilli_A > RF39 > UBA660 > UMGS995. Next base: position 9,089 of record CANRQD010000025.1, read on the forward strand.
TTTAATAATTTTAATTTTCTCTATTCCATTTATAAGTAAAGGATATATTAATAATGTATTATTAAATTCAGAACAAGATGTTATTTTTGATATGTTTATAAATTATGGTAGAGTAAAAGCCTATTTATCATTAGCTGTTTTATTAATTATATATTTAAATGCTTTTGTTATCGCAAGTATTAATAAAGATTTATTATTTGGTTATTGTGCAATGTGTTTTTCAGTATTTGTAGCTTTAATTCCTCCTATGCCTGCTTGGTTTGTTTGGGTTCTTCCTTTTATGATATGCGTACTAGCAAATGAAAAGGTTAAGAATAAAGAAAAAATAATGCAAGTATATTATATATTTAATATTTTATATTTAGTTTATATGATTTTTGGTCATTCTACTAAATATGTAGATATAATTTTTTTAAATACAAAATTAGATTTCATTAAAATTAAAAGCCCAGAACTTGTAAATATCATATATACATTATTTGAAGGCGTATTATTATATATGATTTTTATTTTATATAAAAATGGTTTAGAAAGTAACTCACTATATAAAAGAAAAAATACACCATTTATTATAGGTATTTCTGGAGATAGTGGAGCAGGTAAATCAACTTTAGTTAATACTATAAGTAATATGTTTAATAAAGAAAAACTTCTTTTAATAGAAGGTGATGGAGATCATAAATGGGAAAGAAATGAAAAACAATGGGAGAAATATACTCACTTAAATCCAAAAGCTAATTATTTATATAGGCAGTCCCAAAATATTGAACAATTAAGAAATGGAAGAAAAATTGAAAGAGTAGACTATGACCATATAACAGGTAAATTTAGTGAACAATATCAAATTAGACAAAAAAAATATATTATAATGAACGGTCTTCATACATTATATTTACCACAGTTAAGAAATAATCTTGACTTAAAAATTTATATAGATACAGATGAAAATTTAAAAACTTTTTGGAAAATTAAAAGAGATTCTAAGACAAGAGGGTATAATATAGAATCAGTTTTAAAAAATATAGAAAAAAGAAAAGAAGATTTTAAGAAATATATAGAACCACAAAAACAATATGCAGATTTAATAATAAGTTATCATGATAAAGAATTAACTACAAAGGAATATGGTACAGATTATCAAGAAAAAGTTGATTTAGAATTTACTCTTAATTCATCAGTGGATTTAGAACCTATATTAAGATATTTGGAATCATCTGGATTAGCATTAACACATGATTTTAGTGAATGTTTTGGTAAACAAACAATTGCATTTAAATATAGTGATTACAATAATGCAAAAATTAATTTTAAAGAAATATTTGATGATATGATTCCTGATTCAGAAGAGTTATCAATTTGTCCAAAAAAAATAAAAAATAATATGGAAGGATTGATAAAATTAGTTATAATTGGTATTATTAAACAAACCCTTATAGAAAGAGAGCAAAATAAATGAAATTATCAATAATTGTACCTTGTTATAATGAAAAAGAAAATATTCCATTGATATTAAAAAGATTTAATGAAGTAATAAAGAATGAAAATATAGAGTTAATTATGGTTGATAATGGTTCTACTGATGGTTCATTAAAATTATTAAAAAGTTTAATCAAAAAATATAAATTTGCTAAAGTAGTAATAGTAGAAAAGAATCAAGGTTATGGTTATGGTATACTGCAAGGCTTAAAAGAAGCAACAGGTGATTTTTTAGGATGGACTCATGCTGATATGCAAACAGATCCAAACGATGTAATTAAAGCATATAAATTATTAGAAAAAAATAATTGGAAAAGTAATTTATTTTTAAAAGGAAATAGAAAAAAAAGACCATTTTTTGATAAAATTTTTACTTTTGGAATGAGTTTATTTGAATCATGTTATTTAAAAACTTATGTAAATGATATTAATGCACAGCCTAATATTTTTTCACGAAAATTTTATAAAAGCTGGAAAAAACCACCCTATGATTTTTCATTAGATTTATATGCTTTTTATCTAGCACGTAAAAAGAATCTAAATGTAATTAGATTTGATGTGTTATTTCCTAAAAGAATTTATGGTACATCTCATTGGAATTATAGTTTTAAAGCTAAATTTAAATTTATTAAAAGAACATTACAATTTTCAAAAGAATTAAAGAAAAGTGGAATAAAATAATATAAATGGAGGTTTAATATGGAATATATTTGTCACAGGGTTAATAAAAAAGAGGATATGTTAAAACAAGAGGATGAATATGGTGTAGAAATAGATTTAAGAGATAATCCTAATGGAACAATACATATAGAACATAATCCATTTACTATTGGACAAGATTTTGAAGAATATTTAAAAGATTATAATAAAGGATTGATGATATTAAATATTAAAAGTGAACGAATTGAATTAAAAGTTTTAGATTTACTAAAAAAATATAATATTAAAGATTATTTCTTTTTAGATTCATCTTTTCCAATGATTAAATTATTATCAGATATGGAAGAATATAATATTGCTTTAAGATTTTCAGAATTTGAAGGATTAGATACTATTAAAAATATGGAAGGTAAAGCAAAATGGATTTGGGTAGATTGTTTTACTAAAATACCAATTGATAAAAAGATTGAAGAAGAACTACATAAATTAAATTATAAACTTTGTTTTGTATCCCCAGAATTAGAAAATCAAGATGAAAAGTTAGAAGAATATGCAACTTATATAAAAGATAATAATATTAAATTTGATGCTATATGCTGTAAAAAATATAATATAAATCGTTGGAAGAAAATATTAGAAAAATAATAAAAAAATTAATTTTAAAGTAAAAAAATAATTTTAGATATAAAATTCTAAAATTTTTTTGTTTTTACAGTAATTTATATAAAATTATCTCCATTTTAATGTATCGTATAATACTTAATATTCTACGATATTACTCTACTAATTTACTTATACAACAAAATTCGACAAAAAACAAGTTTTTTTTTAAATATTATTTTTATGGAGGTGTAAATATGGTAATATTTAATAACAGAAAATACTTATATTCAGAAGTACTTTCAAATTGGTTAAAAATTAAAAAAGGAGAAATAAAAGAACAAAGTTATATAAAGTATAATAATTTTATTAATCTTTATATATGTCCTTATTTAGGAAATAAGAACTTTAGATTATTAAATACTAAACATATTATTAATTTTTTCAATCAAGAAAAAATAGCAAATTTATCTTTATCTACAAAGAGAACGTTAATATTTATTATAAAAAGTTCATTTAATTTTTGTGTTAAAAATAAGTTAAGAAAAAATATAGATTTATCAGAACTTAATTTTAAAAAACCTAAATCTAAAGTAATTTATTTTACTAAAAATGAACAATATAAATTAGAAAAATACTTAAAAGAAAGTAAAGATATTAGAAAACTTGGAATTTTAATATGTTTATATACTGGTATTCGCTTAGGAGAAATATGTGGATTGAAATGGAAGGATATTGACTTTAGTAATAACTCTATATCAATTAATAGAACAGTACAAAGAATAAAAAATAATGATATTAATGCTAGAAATAAGACTAAAAAAATAGTATCTTCTCCAAAAAGTGAATCATCAATTAGAACTATTCCTTTACCTAATTTTTTACTTGAAGAGTTGAAAGAATATAAATCTAATCCAGAAAATTATATATTAACAGATTCTAAAGTATTTAAAGATACAAGAGTTTATGAAAAATATTTAGAATGTACATTAAAAAAATGTAATATACGATGTTTAAATTTTCATACATTAAGACATACTTTCGCCACTAGAAGCATTGAATCTGGAATGGATATTAAAACACTTAGTGAAATATTAGGACACTCATCATATCATATTACTTTGGATGTTTATGTTCATTCTACACTTGATCAAAAAAGAGACTGTATTAATAATTTAGTTAATTATGTAAATTCTATCGTAGAATATTAAGTATTATACGATAATGTTGTTTGCATTATTATTATAAACAAATTTTGACATTATATAATTTAAAAATTAAATTTTTTATTATTACTCTAACTATTAATAAGGAGATAAGTAAAAAAATGAAAGAAGTAATAAAAAAACATTATAAGGTAATAATAGGAATAATAGTAGGATTAATAGTATCAACAATGGGAACATATGCAGCAGAGCAAGTAATAACAGGAGA
>CANRQD010000026.1 GCA_947632685.1 uncultured Bacilli bacterium
TGATATTACATATGAAAATACTCAAGCAAGAGAAAGAACTCAAATCTTAATGGATATTGCAAATAAAGAAAATGCTTTAGTTATTGGTACTGGAGATTTGTCAGAGCTTGCCCTAGGTTGGTGTACTTATAATGGTGATCATATGAGTATGTATGCTGTAAATACATCAATTCCAAAAACTTTAGTTAGATATTTAGTAGAGTATGTAGCTTTAAATGAAAAAGATAATTTAAGAAAAAATACTATTTTGGATATTTTAGATACACCTATATCACCAGAGTTATTACCACCTGATAAAAATGGAAAAATAAAACAATTAACAGAAAATTCTGTAGGACCTTATGTATTACATGATTTCTTTCTATATCATTTTTTAAGATATGGAGCAACCCCAAAAAAAATATATTTTATAGCTAAAAAGACTTTTAAAGATTATAGTGAAGATGAAATATTAAAATGGTTAAAATTCTTTATCAAAAGATTCTTTACTCAACAATTTAAAAGAAGTTGTATACCAGATGGGGTAAAAGTAGGTACTATTAGTCTATCTCCTAGAGGTGATCTTAGAATGCCTAGTGATAGTGATTATACAGATTGGTTAAATGATATAAATAATTAAAATGGAGGTATCGTTATGAGAATAGGAATATTTGGTGGTTGTTTTAATCCTCCACATAAAATGCATAAAGATATAGCTATAAATTTAATAAAAAATAATTATATAGATAAAGTTATATATGTACCAACTGGTAATAAATATAAAAAGAATGATTTAATAGATGCTAAAATTAGATATAATATGGTTAAAACTATGATAGAAGGATATGATAATTTAGAAATATCTGACTATGAGATTAAAAATAATTTAACTTATACTTATCAAACCCTAAATTATTTTAAAAATAAATATAAGAATGATGAAATATATTTTATATGTGGTACTGATAATTTAGCAGAAATTACTACTTGGAGAAATTATAAATATATATTATCTAATTTTAAATTATTAGTTATAAATAGAAATAATAATCTAAAAAATATTAACATAAATATTTTAAATTATAAAAATATAGTATTTGCAAATATTCCTTTTTCTAATATCTCATCAAGTCTAATTAGAAGTAATTTAAATAAGTATAAGAAAATGATAGATAAAAAAGTATTTCAATTTATAGAAAAGGAAAGATTGTATTTATAATATATTATGTTAAAATATATGGTGTATAAACGAAAGGAAAACTTATGAAAGAAATAGTAGATAAATTAATCAATAGTAAAAAGACAATATCAACGATGGAATCTTGTACAGGAGGAGCTGTAGCTAGTAGTATTACTGATATAGAAGGTGCTAGTGAAATATTAAAATTTAGTGCTGTAACGTATTCAAATGAATTTAAAATAAAATTTGGTGTCAATAAAGATATAATTGATAAATACACAGTTTATAGTATGGAAACAGCTAAAGAAATGAGTAGTAGTATAGTAAAATTTACTAATTCTAATTACGGAGTTGGAATTACTGGACAAATTAATAGAAAAGATAAAAATAATGAAACAAATGAAGATAATATAATATATATAAGTATTTATGATAAAGATTCAAATAAATATTATAATAGTCAAATTACTGCAATTAATGATACAAGAAAGAAGAACAAAGAATTAATTATTAAGGAAGTAGAAAAAATATTAAAAAACATTTTAATGAGGTGATAATATGGAATATGTAGATATTGATCATGTAGATATAGTAACTACTCATTTATGTAATAAACATTGTAAATTTTGTATAGATAAATTTATTGGTACAAGTAATGAATTTATAAGTTTAGATAATATTGAAAAGTTTTTAAAATTAATAAGAGAATATACAGATAAAAAATTAGAAGTTTTATTGTTAGGTGGTGAGCCTACATGTTTACCTACTGATTTATTAAAAGACATAGCTGAATTGGCACATAAATATAATTTTCTAATTATGATGAGTACAAATGGAATACTAAAAAAGAAAATAATTGATTTAATCCCATATTATGATTCTATTCAAGTTACAGTTAATAGTGATGAAGAAATAGATTATTATAGAAAATGGCAAGATAAAATAAATATAAAACTAGCAGGAGATAATACATTAACTATGGAAAAATTAGATCATTTTATAGAATATACTAAAGGTTTTGATAGAAGAAGTATAAGTATGTATTTTACTCCAGATTTTATAGAATTATGTAATGATTCAGATGTTTGGAAACTTTTAGATAGTTTAGAATGGAAAAGAAATGGTTCTTATTTATATACTTTTTATGAAGGTGTTAGAATAAAAAAATGTATTCACGGATTAACTAATATAATAGATGAAGAAACAGTTCCAAAACTTTATCCTAATGGAAATTACAATAAAACATGGAATGATGAAAAATTAGATGATTATTTAAGTATTAATGGAAAAACCTGGACTAATGAAAAAAATTTAGTATTGAAAAAAAATAAAAAAAGAACTAATGTATAATTATATAGTATAAGAGGTGATATTATGCAGTATAAAACAGAAGAAGAATTTTTAAAGAATTATGACCCTAATAAATTTGAAAGACTTTCAATGACTACAGATATCTTACTTATTAGTGTATCTTCAAAAAAACAAGATAATTATCGTAAGACATCTAAAAAAATGATGAGTATTTTACTTGCTAAAAGAGATGATTATCCATATAAGGATATGTGGTGTCTACCTGGTGGTTTTCTAAATCCTAAAACTGAAACTTTAGAAGAGTGTGCTAAAAGAGTATTAAAAACAGAAACGGGTTTAACTAATATTTATTTAGAACAATTATATACATTTGATGACATTGATAGAGATCCTAGAATGAGAGTAATTTCTTCTTCTTATATAGCCTTAGTAGATAAGAATAGATTAGGTCAAAAAATAAATGATAATGCATCTTGGTTTGATATTACTTTATATGAAGAAAATGATCATAGTATTTTTATTACCCTAGATAATGGTGATATTAGTTTTTCTATAGAACTTGAAAAAAAATTAAAAGAAAAAACAACAGATAGATATAAATTTGTGATAAAGAAAAATAAATATATTGCATTTGATCATCCTATTGTAATATTATCAGGATTAGAAAGAATTAGAAATAAATTAAATTATACTGATATTGTTTTCAATATGATGCCTGAATATTTTACACTAGGAGATTTACAACAAGTCTATGAAGTTATTTTAAATAAGAAATTATTAGATCCTGCATTTAGAAGAATTATTGCAGATAAAGTAGAGAAAACTGAAAAAGTTAAAACAGGTGAGGGACATAGACCTAGCGCATTATATAGATACAGGAGGTAATCTGTATGATAAAGAAAATAAAATTATTTCCAAATTATACAAAAGAGGGAACAAAAGATGTTGTAAATTTATTACAAAAAAAATTAATAGAGTATGGGTATGAAATAGTTCATAAAGATTTCGATTTAGGTATTGCTATAGGTGGAGATGGTTCATTTTTACAAATGGTTAGAAATTGTAATTTTAATGAAGATATCTATTATCTTGGTGTTAATACAGGAACACTTGGTTTTGCACAAGATATAAAACCAACTGATATAGATAGATTTTTAAAATCACTACAAAATAATGATTATAATATAGAAAATATAGGAACATTACAAACTGATATTTACAATTATAATAATAATATAAAATTACAATCTCTTAATGAAATTGTTATAAAAAGAAAAGATAATAAAACTATAAATCTTAATATTTATATAAATGAAAGATTACTAGAAAAGTTTATTGGTGATGGGATTTTATTATCTACATCATTTGGTTCAACTGCTCAAAATTTAAGTTATAGTGGTTCTATTGTTTATAATGATTTACATACCATACAAATAACACCTATTGGTCCAATAAATAATAAGTGCTATAATACTTTAACAAGATCTGTTATAATACCTGAAAATAGAAAAGTATCTATTATACCTGATAATTATTATGATAAAGATTTATTAATTATGTCAGATGGTGAATATATAATCTGTAATGGAAACAGTAAAATAAATTCATCTGTTAAAAGAAAAATTAAACATTTACGAATGGAAGATTATGATTATACTACAAAAGTATATGAAAAATTTGTAAAGGAAGATTAATCTAATCTTCTTTTTCTATTGATTTATGGTAGAATATAAATAAGGTGACAATATATGAAACTTGAATTTAGAACATTAATTTATAGTATGATCAATAACTTTATAATTTCAGTAATTAAAATAGTAGGTGGTATTATATTTAATCTAGGATCACTTTTTGCAGATGGTATGCATACTTTTAGTGATTTTATTACTGATATTGTCTGTTTAATAGGGGCTAAAATATCAAAAAAGAAACCAACTAAATATCATCCTTTTGGTTTTGGAAAAGTAGAATATCTAACTAATTTATTTGTAGGAATAGTTCTTCTATTATTAGGTATTTATATAGTTGTTAGTAGTTTCTTTAAAAAACCTACAATTCCACCTAGTAGTGTATTAATATTACTTGTAATTGTATTTATATTGAAACTATGTGCAATAATTATAATGCATAAAATAGGTGATAAGATACATAGCCAAGTATTAATAACTTCTGTAAAGGAATCTATGGCTGATTTATATTCTACTATAGGAGTTGTTATAATTACAATTTTACTACAATTTTCAAATAAATTTCATATATTAAAGTATTCTGATATTATAGGTTCGATTTTAATAGGGATAATTGTTTTGAAAACATCATTTACTATAATCATTGATAATTCTTTATCACTTATTGGAGAGGTAGAGGAAGATAATGATAAAATAAATAAAGTAAAAGACTTTATTAAATCTAAAAAAGAAATAAAAGATATTGAAATAGATTTAATAAAATATGGTTCTTATTATAAATTACAATTAAATTTAGAGCTTAATTCTAAACTTAATTTAAGACAAGTTAGTAAAATAGAAAATAATTTAAAAAGAGATATTTTAAGACATAGATCATTCAATATAAAATATGTAACAATTTATGTAACTAATAATATTAATAAGAAATAATTGCTTTATTATTAATTTTATGATATAATAAACAACTTGAAATGGGGGATTATATGTATAATATAGAAAGTGTTTTACAAAAGCTTAATAGTACTAAAAAAGATAGTGTTAATAAAACTATTTCTTGTATGAATAAAGAAATAATTAATGAAATTATGGATAGATATAATTTAAATGATACTTATAAAATTATATTTAATAATTTATTTGAAAAAACACAAAATAAATTAATAGAAAATATATTGGCATATAATGGTGATGTTAATGCTATGATTTTAGAATTTGTAGAATATTATGATGAATTTTGTAAGAGTTTTATAATTTCACAAGAAAATGGAGATTATAATTTACGTATAGATGGTAATTTATTTGAAAACGGAGTTATAAATGCAATAGATACAATACGTTCTATTGATACAGTAACAAAAACAATTAGATCATCATGTGAACAATGGATAAAAAATAATTTTTTATTTGATGATTTTAAAACATTTACAACTGTAATTGGAAATTCTACTTTATCTAAAAATGAACAATTTTATATTGTAATGGATATTATATACAAAAATCTTAAGTTAGATTTAGAAAAGTATATTACTAATAAGAATGTTGAATTTTATTCAGTTGATGCATCACAAATTCTTGGGATAAATGAGAATGAATTTATTGATATTTTTAATAATGATAAATGTAATTATTTACTTAATACAGATAGTAGTAAGTTAACAGAATTAGAGAAAAAGCAAAAACTAATATTAATGAATTTAAAAGAAATAAAACAAAATGAATGCAATGACTTTAATATATATGATACAGTACATACTTATAATGATATTAAAACTAACTATTTTGATAAATTAGATGCAAATGGTAATTTACAAGATTTTAATAATGATTCTTATAATATAGTTATATCTTCATTAAAAAAATTAGGTGTTAATGACAAGATTTTAAATATTGCTAAAAATAAATTAAAAAAACAAATTAAATATATCCAACAAAATAATGTTTCTAAAAATGAAAATAGAGGAATTACAGATGCTGAATATACTATAATTAGAAAACAAATTGAAGAATTTTATGATATTCATAACTGTACAGTAGCTAAACCATTAAGTGAAGAAGATGTTTTATATTGTGCTTCATTAATGCTAAAAATAGATGTAGATATTAAAACTATTAAGGCTTTATTTGATAGGGGATTAAATAGAATAGATGATCCTGTAAAAAGATATGAACAAGAAAAAGATAAACTATTATATTATCAAGAAAAGCTTGGAATAGAAAATCAAGTAGATGAAATTAATCAATTTTATGAAGAAATATTAGTAGCATCAGATGATGATAAAAAAGTTTGGACTTCAATGTTAGATGGTAGTTTAAAAGATGTAGAATATAAATTACCTAAATATGAATATGAACTAAAGAAAGCAAAGGAATTTAAAAAAATAAAATAACTATTCAGTATAAAATAGTTATTTTTTTATTTACATCAGTTATTAATTTATCATCCTTTAAATTTTTTATTTCTCTCATCATTGCACTTCTATCCACAGAAAGATAATCGGCTAAATCAGTATATGAATATTTTAAATTAAATGATTTTGAATTTATATTTTTACTTTCAGTTTCAAAATAATGTAATAATTTAGCTCTAATACTTCTTTTTGTTAATAATTCTATTCTTTGATTTCTTTTGACAAGTTTTTCTGAAATTAATTTGACTAGGTTATCTAATAAAATAGGAGCTGTTTTATTATTAGTTTTGCATTCTTTAATTAATTCATTATACTCTATAAAAGTTACTTTACAGTTAGCAGTTGCAACTACTGATAGCTCACTACTAGTTGTTGATATAAACATATCAGAAAAAATATCTCCCGTAGACATTTCTTCAATAATAGTTCTTTTACCATCAAAGTCAAAACGCATTAAATTAGCAGTACCTTCTTCTATAATTCCAATGATATCTCTATTACCTAAAGAATAGATTATTGTTTGATCAGGTTTGTAAAAATGTGTACTTGACTGTAAAGTGTGTAATAATTTTTTTAAATCTTTTTCATCTAAATTTTGATAAATCCTATATTTTTCAAGCATTTTAAAACACCTCTTTTTTTGATAATTAAATTATAATGCTAAATTGTTGCAATTGCAACAGAAAAAAATAAAAATTAGAAATATGATTTATAATGTAAGGTAGAAAGAGAGGTATATTATGAAGGTCATAAAAAGAGATGGTAAAAGTGTTGATTATGATAGAGAAAAAATAAGAATAGCTATCGGAAAGGCAAATGATAGTGTTTCTGAAGAGGATAGAATTACAGATCGTCAAATAGAAAATATTATTAAATATATTGAAGGTCTAAATAAGAAAAGAATGTTAATTGAAGATATTCAAGATTTAATAGAAGAAAAAATAATGGGATTAGGTAAATATGTATTAGCAAAGGAATACATTACATATAGATATGTAAGAGCTTTAGCTAGAAAAGCTAATACAACAGACGAATCTATTTTAAGTTTAATAAAGAATTCTAATAAAGAATTAGCTGAAGAAAATTCAAATAAGTCTACAACTTTAGCTTCTACTCAAAGAGATTATATTGCAGGAGAAGTATCACGTGATTTAACACGTAGAATTTTACTTCCAGAAAAACTTAGTAAAGCTCATGATGAAGGAATATTTCATTTCCATGATGCAGATTACTTTATTCAACCAATATTTAATTGTTGTTTAATAAATATTGAAGATATGTTAGATAATGGTACAGTAATGAATGGTAAGATGATTGAATCTCCTAAAAGTTTCCAAGTAGCTTGTACTGTTACTACTCAAATTATTGCAGCAGTAGCATCTAATCAATATGGAGGTCAATCTGTAGATTTATCTCATTTAGGTAAATATATTAGAAAAAGTAAAGAAAAATTTATTAGTAGTATTAAGAAAAACCATAAAAATTTATCAAAAGAAGATATTGAATCACTTGCAAATGATAGATTAAAAGATGAGGTAAAAGCAGGTGTTCAAACTATTCAATATCAAATTAATACATTAATGACTACAAATGGACAATCACCTTTTGTAACATTATTTATGCACTTAAAGGATGATGATCCATATATAGAAGAAAATGCTATGCTTTTCGAAGAGGTTATTAGTCAAAGATATGAAGGAATAAAGAATGAAAAAGGAGTATATATTACGCCAGCATTCCCTAAACTTGTTTATGTATTAGATGAAAATAACTGCTTAAAAGGTGGTAAATATGATTATTTAACAAAATTAGCTGTTAGATGTTCTGCTAAGAGAATGTATCCTGATTATATAAGTGCTAAAGAAATGCGTAAAAATTATAAGGGAAATGTATTTAGTCCTATGGGATGTAGAAGCTTCTTATCCCCATGGAAAGATAAGGATGGCAATTATAAGTTTGAGGGTAGATTTAATCAAGGTGTTGTTTCAATTAATTTACCTCAAATTGGACTTGCTGCTGAAAGAGATGAAGAAAAATTCTGGAAAATATTTGATGAAAGATTAGAACTATGTCATGAAGCATTAATGTGTAGACATGAAGCTTTACTTGGAACACCTAGTGATATTTCTCCAATTCATTGGCAGTATGGAGCTATTGCACGTCTTAAAAAGGGTGAAAAAATTGATAAATATCTTAAAAATGGTTATTCTACATTATCTTTAGGATATATTGGATTATATGAATTAACTATGCTAATAAAAGGTGTTCCTCAAACTGATCCAGAGGGAGAACAATTTGCATTAAAAGTTATGAAATATATGCGTAAAAAATGTGATGATTGGAAAAAAGAATCAGGACTTGGCTTTGCATTATATGGTACACCAGCTGAAAGTTTATGTTATCGTTTTGCACGAATTGATAAAGAAAAATATGGAACTATAAAAGATATAACAGATAAAGGTTATTATACAAATAGTTATCATGTTGATGTTAGAGAAAAAATTGATGCATTTACTAAATTTAAATTTGAAAGTCAATTTCAACCAATTTCATCAGGTGGATGTATTTCATATGTTGAAGTTCCAAATATGGAAAAGAATTTAAAAGCTATGGAAGATGTAGTTAAATTTATATATGATAACATTCAGTATGCTGAATTTAATACTAAGTCTGATTATTGTCATGTTTGTGGATATACTGGAGAAATTAAGATTAATGATGATTTTGAATGGGAATGTCCAGAATGTGGAAACAAAGATAAACAAAAAATGAATGTTGCTAGACGTACTTGTGGTTATTTAGGTGAAAATTTCTGGAATGTAGGTAAAACTAAGGAAATAAAAGCTAGAGTAACTCACTTATAGGAGGAGTTATGCATTACGCAGAAATAAAAAAATATGATATCGCAAATGGAGAGGGAGTTAGAGTAACCCTCTTTGTTAGTGGTTGCCCTCATCATTGCAAAGGATGCTTTAATGAAGAAGCTTGGGATTATAATTATGGAAAAAAATTTGGTAATGATGAAATAGAAGATATTATAGATTGCTTAAAAAATGATTATATAAATGGCTTAACTTTATTAGGTGGAGAACCTATGTGGCCTGATAATCAAAAAGGTCTTTTACCATTACTTAGAAAAGTAAAAGAAGAATATCCAAATAAAAATATATGGTGTTATACAGGTTATTTATTTGATAAAGAAATAATGGATAAAATGTATAAAGAAAATGATTTTACAAGAGAATTTTTATCATATATTGATGTATTAGTAGATGGTAGATTTATTGAAAGTTTACTTAATAGAACATTATATTTTAGAGGTAGTTCTAATCAAAGAATAATAGATGTAAAAAAGAGTTTAAAGCAGAAAAAAGTAGTTGAATATCAAATGAAAAAAGAAGGAGAAAAAATACATGCGTAGTAGAGGATTTGAAGTAGTTGAAGAGTATAAAGATAAAGGTATTAATTTGCCTGTTAGAAAAACAAAATATTCAGCAGGTTATGATGTTGAAGCAGCAGAAGATGTAATAATTCCTGCTTACAAATTTGGAACTAAACCAACACTTATTCCAACAGGATTAAAAGCATATTGTGGTAAAGATGAATATTATATATTAGTAAATAGAAGTAGCGGCCCTAAAAAAGGTTTTGTTATGGCTAATAGTATAGGTATAATTGATAGTGATTATTATAATAATGAATCTAATGAAGGTCATTTCTATTTTCAATATTTTAACTTTTCTGATCACGATTTAGAAGTAAAAAAAGGTGATGTCATAGGACAAGTAATCTTTCAAAAATATTTAACAGTAGATGATGATAAATCAGAAGGTATACGTTCTGGAGGTTTTGGTTCTACTGATAAATAATTTATTTCCTTTATTACTATTATTATGATATAGTAAAATAAAGGAGGAGTAAGTAAAATGTATGATTATGAAATGTCATATGATTCAGCTGTAGCTGCATCTGCTTTAGGAGCAATATTTGGAACAGTAATGATTATTTGCCTTATCATGTCCATTATAAGCATTATTGCTATGTGGCGTTTGTTTACAAAGGCAGGTAAACCAGGATGGGCATCATTAATACCAATTTATAATATGGTTGTATTATTCCAAATTTCTGGAATGAGTCCATGGCTAATTTTATTGATCTTAGTTCCATTTGCTAATCTTATAATTCAGATAATGCTTTATATTAACCTTGCTAAAGCATATGGCAAAGGTACTGGCTTTGCAGTAGGATTAATTTTCTTAAATCCAATATTTATGTTAATATTAGGATTAGGAAGTTCAAAATATGTTGGAAATACACAACAAAGTGCATAAAAAAAGTTCAATTAAGTGAACTTTTTTTCTTTTATCTTTTATTCAGATGGCACTGAAGAAGGAGGAGATGTAGGTTTAGGATCTGTTGGATTAGTTTCTGATTGATTTCCACCAGTTTCGTTATTTTCATCAGTACCAGTACTAGTATCTGTGTCAGTATCTGAATTATTTGATTCTTCATCATTATCATCATCATTATTTTCTTCAACTTTTTTATTACTATATAATTCATCATCACTTACACAGACATTATTATCATTTTTTGAATATCCGTATTTACATACACAGGTAACTTTATCAGCACCTAATTCCTCATTTAGACCACATTTTTTGCTAGCATCTTCCTCATCTTCATCTTTAGGTTTAGTTTTATATTTAGATGCATTGAATGTTGATTTATAAGGACCATAACCAATTATTTCTTTTTCATACGGTTTATTAATTGAAAATTTAAATGTTTTTATTTGTTTATGTTTAACTAATTCAAGGTTCTTTTTCATTTCTGCAATTATATCTTTTACACTATATGTATTTGGAACATAATCATATAATTCCATTCTCATTCTTTTATCATATATCATAGCGCCATATCCTTGTAGATATAACTGTTGAATATTTACTATATTAGAACTATTATCACTTAATCCAACTTTTGCTATATCTTTAGCAATACTATAGAATGATAATATTTGCTTTTGTGTAAGATTAGTATCTAAACTATTAGCAATTGTATTAAATACATTTGTAAATTGATTAACACTTTTTATTGATTTAATTTTTTCTAATAATGCTTGTATAACTAATTGTTGATTTTGTCCTCTTCCAAAGTCACCATTAGCTAATTGTTTTCTATTTCTAGAAAGAACTAATGCTTCTTCACCATTTAGGTGTTGCATTCCTTCATCTATACATACTTGTTTACCACGTGATGAATCATCAGTACATAAATCTTGTGGAACCTCAACATCGATACCACCTAGAGCATCCACTAAATGAACTAGACCTTTAAAGTTTATTTTTGCATAATAGTCTATATCAATATCTAAGAAATCTTCAATGGTATTAATCATACAGTCATTTCCATAAGCAGCAGCATGAGTAATTTTATTTTCTTCTTTACTAGGCCAACATGCAATTGGAACATAGCTATCTCTTGGTATTGATAACATTGTTGCATTTAATGTTTTAGGATTGAATGTTATTAAAATTAAAGAATCACCATTAGCAACAGCATTTTTGGCTAAAACCTCATCGGTTGAATCAATTCCCATTAGAAGAATTGTAAATGGTTCTTTTATTGATTTACCAGTTGATGCATTTTCTTCATCAGATGTATCTGATTTTTTCATTTCTTTTTCTTTTGATATTATTATTTTAGTTTCATTTTGAATATTTTCATAACCAGCTATATTTCCATATATACTTGGATAATCTGTTGCCACAAATATAGCATCTAAATCCTTTGTATATAAATCTGCAATCATTTCTGTATAACTTTCATATTCTGTAATATCATTATTATCATGAAGTTTATTTTCTTTAATAATTTCTTGAGGGATTATATATCCTTCAGGAGATTTTTTATCTTTTAATATTCCTATTTTATAATCATCAATGTCTTTTATCTTTTCTGCTTCATTATCACTTAATGTTATTAAACTAGAAGAGTAGGTTACATATTTTTTATTTAAACTATCAATAGTACCTAAAAAATATGATATAGCAATTCCTGTTATTGCACATATGATTGAATATAAAATTAAAAATACTATAAATCCAATTCTTTTTGATTCTTTTTTCTTTTTTCGAGCTTTATTTTTCCAAATAATTTTTATTTTTATAAATGAGATTAAATCTATTAAAAATAATATTCCTATTATTATATATCTTATTAAATTTTCAATTCCGTCTAATGAAAATATATTATAAATTAAGTATCCGCTAGCAACTAAAGATATTATAAAAAATATTAATGCTATTAAACTTGATTTCTTTCTTTTTTTTCTATTTTCTTCAATTATTTTTTCTGACATTTAATAACCTCCTGTTTTTATTCTATTCCTATTTATTATATCCAATAATATGATTTTTTTCAACTATAAATTCTTGGCCCTATTCCATTAAGAATTTGTTATAAATTAAAAATATATATTTCTATTATTTAATATGAAAGTTATAACGATTTTTTATAAAAATAATTACTATAAAAGATTAGGAAAAATATAATTATCTTTTGCTATATATCTTTGTTAGTGTAAAGAGTTTTGGGGGAGAAAGTTAAATTTATAATAAATTTGATTTTCTTTTTTTTTATATTTGATTA
>CANRQD010000027.1 GCA_947632685.1 uncultured Bacilli bacterium
GATGAAAGGTGGCGCTACTGGTGGGGGCTATTCACAAGTTATACCAATGGAAGATATAAATTTGCATTTTACTGGTGATATTCATGCAATTAGTGAAGCTAATAATCTTTTAGCAGCTGCAATTGATAATCATATTTATAATGGAAATAAACTTGATATTAAAAAAGTAGTATTTAAAAGATGTTTAGATGTCAATGATAGGGCATTAAGAAATATTAATATAGGTACTAGAGAAGAAAGTTTTTCTATTACTGCTGCAAGTGAGGTTATGGCAATTTTTTGTCTAGCTGAGGATTTAAAAGATTTGGAAAGAAGACTTTCAAATATAGTTATTGGCTATAATAGTAGAGATGAATTTGTTTATGCTAAAGATTTAAATATAGAAGGTGCATTAACTGCTATTTTAAAAGATGCATTTTATCCTAATTTAGTTCAAACATTAGAGAATACTCCAGTTATAATTCATGGTGGCCCTTTTGCTAATATTGCTCATGGTTGTAATAGTATAAAAGCAACTAAACTTGCTAAAAGTTTATCAGATTATGTTATAACAGAAGCAGGTTTTGGTTCAGATTTGGGTGCAGAAAAGTTTATAGATATAAAATGTAGAAATAGAAATATAAAACCAGATTGTGTTGTTTTAGTTGCTACTATTAAAGCTTTAAAGTATAATGATATAGAAAAAAATAATAATATAGAAAATGGATTATCAAATTTAGATGCTCATATAAATATTTTAAAAAAGACTAATTCAAATATTGTAGTATGTCTAAATAAATATAATGATGATAAAGAATCTGAAATAAATTTAGTAAAAGAATTTTGTAATAATAGAAATGTTAAGTTTGCTATATCAACTGCTTATGCAGATGGTAGTAATGGTGCATTAGATTTAGCTAATTTAGTATTAACTAGTTTAAGTAATGAAAATCAATTTAAATATTATTATGATGATAATGACTCTATAGTAGAAAAAATAGAGAAATTAGCTAGTAATGTTTATAATGCAAATGATGTAGTTTATACAGAAGAAGTAAAACAAAAGATAGAGTATTTAGAAAAAAATAATATATCTCATCTTCCAATTTGTGTTGCTAAAACACAATATTCTATATCTGATGATAAAAATAAATTAGGATATCCTAGCAAACATACTATGCATGTAAAAGATGTAAGATTATATAATGGAGCAGGATTTATTACAGTATTCATGGCTGATATTATTGATATGCCAGGATTACCAAAAGAGCCAAATTATGAAAAAATTGGCATTGATAAAGATAATAATATTTATGGAATAAGTTAAAAATAAACTAACTAAAAATAAAATATAAAGATTAATATTAACAATATAATTTTCTTTATATTTTTTTTTACTATGTAGTACAAAAATTTATGGGGAAAATATTGACATGGGGGGTAGATACTGTATAATATAGATAGGAAAGGAGAGGGAAAATGAAAAAAGTATTATTTTTCATAACAGTATTTGTTATGAGTATGGTAGTAATGCCAAATGTATATGCACAAGGAACATGTAATTCTAGTCCTAGCAACATTACTTGTGAAAATGAGGGAGATAGTTACACTATAACAATTGATGAAGGAGCTACTCTTACTGAGACTATTACAATAACAAAAGATGTTACTATTAATTTAAATGGAAAAGCAACTGTTAATTTTGCTGGTCCAGCATTTTTAGTAAAAGGTGGTTCATTAGTTATTGAAGGTAATGGAACAATAACAAATTCTAATGGTTCAATAGTTCGTATTGCTGATTCATCTGCTGATTCTACTGTTACTATAGAAAAAGGTGTAACATTAGAATCTAAAACTCAAACAGTTTATATTGGTTCTTCACAAAATAATAAAACAACTGTAAATATTGCTGGTACTTTAAAAAGTACAGATGAAGCTGCATTTTATGTAAATGGAACTCTTAAGGATGCAGATAAAGCAACAGTTAATATTTTAGATGGAGCAAAGTTAACAAGTGATAATGGTGCTGCTATGTATTTAGCAGGATATGCTAAAACAACAGTTGGAAAAGCAACAATAATTGGAAAATCTGGAATTGGTATTAAATCAGGAGAATTAACACTTAATGGTTCAACTGTAAAAGGAACATTATCAAGTCCTGGTATTGCATCTGCTGAAACTGGAAAAATCAATGAAACAGGAGCAGCAATTCAAATTGAATCAAATCATGATTATCAAACTCCAATAAAGCTAGAAATTAATGGTGGAGACTACTCAAGTATAAGTAATTCAGTTATTCAAGAATATGCTGAAACTGGTACTAATGAAACTTATGTATCTGAAATAAGTATTACAGATGGAGTATTTACTGCTGCAGAAGGTAAAAAAGTATTCGATGTAACTGAATCATTTACTACTAAAAACACTGAATTTATTACAGGTGGAACATTTAATGGACAAGATGATGATAATTTAGTAAAAGTATTCCTAAAAAAAGGACTTATTATAAGGGAAGATGGAACAGTAGTAGATCCAACTAAAATTAGTCAAGAATCACAAAATGATAATACAAAGAATCCAGATACATCTGATATAAACTTATATTTATTATTAAGTTTAATAGCAGTAAGTGGTTGTGGAATAGCTTATACAATTAAAAAAAGATTTAATTAATTAGAGAAAGCCACTAAATAAAATGTGGTTTTCTTTTTTATATAAAATAAAAAACCTCTAGATTTTCTAGAGGCTTTTATAATTAGTTTACAATTATGATTCTTTTTTAGTTTTTGTAGCAGTATTTAATGTTGTATTAGCTTTAGGTTCATATATTGTTATAGTGTTAGTATAAAACTTACCATTATAACTTATTGAATATAAGTATACACCAGCTGTTTTTGTATCTACATTACTAAGATCTAGTTTTACTGCAGATTTTATTTCATCTGTTAATTCTTCTTGTATATATAGTGAAACATCATTAGAAAGAGTACTATTAATTTCATATGATAATGATTTTAAAGTCATAACCTCAACATTAGGTAAAGGTTTAGCAACAACATTTACTGTACCATTATAAATTTTTTTATTATATGTGATAGTAAAGTTATAACTACCAATTTCATTTACATTAACATTTGATGTATCAAGTTTTAATCTATTGATAACTATGTCATCTATATCATTAGGATTGGCTAGATAATCTTTAACATCAGCACTTAATGTATTATTTATTTCTAATGTTATTTCTTTTAATTTTATTTCATTATTTTTATAATTGGAAATTCTTACTTGATTAACTTCTAGTTTTCCAACATTACTTTTTTCAAATTTAACCATATTTGGCATTACTAAACCACTTGTAATACATAATGCTCCAAGTATGGTAAATGTTCCAATTACAAAGCGATTTGTCTTATCATCCATATCTACTCCTACCTTCTATAAAAAGTATATAACAAATTTCAACATATTTCAACAAAATCATTGAAATTTACATAATTTTGACATATACTTATTTTGAGGTGAACAAATGATTGGAATATGGGTAATTATATTTTTAGTTTTATTATTTATTGAACTTATAACAGTTAATTTAGTAACTATTTGGTTTGTATTAGGAGCTTTGTCAGCTATAATAACTACATTCATAACTGATAATGTAACAATTCAAATTATCATATTTATAATAGTTAGTATCATATCATTAGTTATAACAAAACCATTTGTAAATAAATTAAGAAAGAGGAAAATAACTCCAACAAATTTAGATAGAGTTATAGGTCAAATTGGAATAGTATCTAAGGATATAACAAAAAATTCATATGGAGAAGTAAAGGTAGGAGGTAGTATATGGACGGCGACTAGTAAAGATGAGATAAAAAAGGATTCTCAAGTGAAAGTTTTAAAAATAGATGGTGTTAAAATTGTAGTTGAAAAAATAAAGGAGGGATAATAAATGATTTTAACAATAATTATCATTATCATCATAGTAGTAGCATTAGGTATAAAAATAGTACCACAATCAAAAGCTTATGTAGTTGAAAGATTAGGAGCTTATGATAGAACAATGCAAACGGGACTTAATTATAAAGTTCCAATAATTGATAGAATTGCAAATACTGTAAGTTTAAAGGAAATAGTAAAAGATTTTGATCCGCAACCAGTTATTACAAAAGATAATGTTACAATGCAGATAGATACAGTAGTTTATTTTCAAATAACAGATCCGAAGCTATATACATATGGTGTTGATAATCCTATTAGCGCTATTGAAAATTTAACAGCAACAACATTACGTAATATAATAGGAGAACTTGAATTAGATGAAACTTTAACTTCTCGTGATATTATTAATTCTAAAATGAGATCAATCTTAGATGAAGCAACTGATCCATGGGGAATTAAAGTTAATCGTGTAGAAGTAAAAAATATTTTACCACCTAGAGATATTCAAGAAGCAATGGAAAAACAAATGCGTGCAGAACGTGAAAGACGTGAAGCTATTCTTAAAGCTGAAGGTGAGAAAAAATCTGCTATTTTAATTGCAGAAGGTGAGAAAGAAAGTGCTATTTTAAGAGCAGAAGCTAAAAAAGAAAGTCAAATAAAAGAAGCAGAGGGTGAAGCAGAAGCAATTGTTAAAATAAATAAAGCTACTGCTGAAGGATTGAAATTATTAAAAGATGCTAAAATGGATGAATCTGTTTTAAAATTAAAAAGTTTTGAAGCTTTAGTTGATGTAGCAAATGGACAATCTACAAAAATTATTGTTCCAAGTGATTTACAAAATCTTGCTACTATTGGTACAACTATTGCAGAAACAATTAAATCAAATAAAAAATAATTATAATAGTTTAGGTAAGGTGAGGTTATGAAAGAATTTCTTGTAAATGAAAATTCAAATAATAAAGTTCATATAGAATATAAGTTATATGGTATAAGAAAGTTTATAGTGCCATATATATACGATAGATTATGTAAAGAAGGATGTTTTGATAATATAATTGTAGATAGTGTCCATTATCCTAATTTTGCAGAAGCTTTAGTTACAGTAGATAAAGACAATAAAAAGTTTTATTTTCCATTAGATACTTTATATGGAGAAACAAAACTTAAAACAGATTTTTTTAGTAATAAATATAGTTCTATAATTGCAAAAGAAATAGATAAAGGACATTATAAATTATTTAATGCATTTAATGATACAAGTAGTGATCTTTATATAAGCGATGAAAATATATTATGTGTTTATAAAGATAATAGAAAAATAGATTTAATTTACTGTAATAGAAAAAAGACTAATATAGAATACAGTTTAACAGTAGAAAACGATGAATTATCAGATGAAGAAATAAATGATATTTTAAAAGTAAATAATAAAAATGTTCCAAATACATTTCTTGATTTTGTTACTAATTTAAGATGTGTCAAAGATTTAAATAGATATACTACTATTTATATAGATGCTAAAAATGATAAAGGAATTATTGGAAATATAAATGTAAAATATGGAGTTTTAACAAATTATAAGATAAATGAAAAAGATAAAAATTATAATCTAAATATAACTACAGATACTGTAGTAGCAACTCATGATAATTCCATTATTGAATTAGAAAAATTACCAGATAGTTTACAATCTGTCTATAGTAATAGTAAACAATTTTTAAAAAGTATGAAATAAAAAAGCGTTATCTAACTAACGTTTTTTTATATATATTTACTATTTCTTCAAATTTTATACTTTGATTAGCAGGTGAACTACTTGGTAAATAAACTGCATCAATTCCAATATCTGCAGCTAGATATTTATTATATAAATCAAATGCCTTTTTACCAGTTGTACATATTTTAGTAATTTTACTACTTTTAATTATTTTTTTTATATCATTAACAACAACATTTTTTATACTACTATCACTAGATCCAGTTATAGTACAACTTTTAATAACATCCCATAAAGCAATTTTATGTTTAGTAAGAAATGCTTTTTTTTCATTAATTGATATAGGTATTTTTTCATTATATATTGAAGCTAAAATTTTATAGAATCTGTTTTGAGGATGTGCATAGTAAAAACCTATTTCTCTAGATTTAACACTTGGCATACTACCTAATATAAGTATTTCAGAATCATTATTATAAAATGGTGGGATATTATGCATTACCCTAGATTCTTTCCTTGATATGTTTCTCGTTTTACCATCTCCTTATCAATATCATTTAAAACACAAAATTTTTTTGTAAGCCATTTTGGTTCTATTAATTGATCTATTTTAGGATCTCCTGTAATTCTATGAATTACTATATCATTTCTTAAATTTTCTAATTGGTTAATAACAATATCTATATATTCTTCTTTTGTTAAGACATGGAATTTTTTATCTTTATACATAATTTCAAGAGGTGTATCTTTTAAGATACTAAGCATATGTATTTTAATTCCTTGAATATCTAGTTTATTTAAATATTTTACAGTTTCAATCATATCTTTTTTTGTTTCATAGGGAAGTCCATTTATAATATGAACCACTACATCTATATTTCTTTTTCTTAATTCTAAAACTGTTTTATTAAAACATTCTAGACTACAACATCTATTAATAAGTTTAGCAGTTTTATTATGAATAGTTTGAAGTCCTAATTCTATAGTTAAATATGTTATTTTATTAAGTTCTTCTAAATAGTCCATACATTCATCATTAATAGAATCTGGACGTGTTGCAATATTAAGACCAATCACTTCTTCATTATTTAAAATTGTCTCATAAATTTCTTTTAATTTATTAACAGGTGCATAAGTATTTGTTCTAGCTTGAAAATAAGCAATGTATTTAGCTGTAGGCCATTTTTTCTTATATATTTTTTTAACATCATTATATTGTTTCAATAAGTTATCTTTAGGGTTACCACCAAATTCTCCACTACCAGATTTAGAGCAATAAATACATCCTCCATATCCAACAGTACCATCTAAATTTGGACAAGAAAAACCTGCATTTAAACTTATTTTACATACTTTTGAATTAAATTTATGTTTATAAAAATAATCTAAAGTATGATATCTTTTATTGTTATCACTATATTTGAATGAATTTTTCATATTAAACCTCTTATAAAGTATATAAATATAAAACTTTTACTAAATGCATTGTTGTTAAAAAATCTTCTCTAGAATTTGCTAATTTATTTAATGTTTTCATAAGATTACCACCAAAAGTATTATACTCTTAATTTTCTTAAATGACAAATCATACTATTCAATCATCTTTATAATAAAAACAAAAACAAGTTTTAGATAAATAAAAAATTAATATTAGTTTTCTTTTCTATACTATTAGAATTTTCTTTATTTAAATCAAATAATTCTATAAATTTTTCTATTTTAAATTACAAATAATGGTAAGAATAATAAATTTATTAGTGATTGACGAAATATCACGAATTTAGTAAAATGTAACTAGATAATGGTGGTGATAACTATGACTACTAAAAAGAAATTTAAATTAAAACAAGAAGCAGAAAAAAAAATAAAAGTTATAGGAATAGTTTTAGGTATTTTATTATTAATATTTATATTTTATAGATCAAATATAAATGATTTAAAGCAATTAGGTTATAGTGAAAAAGCAGCAAATAATATTTTATTAAAGTTTAAGAAAAAAGAAATAATTATGCTTGGTAAAAATAAAACTTTAAATAGAGCATTTGAAAGTGAAGATTATTTAGAAAAAAATTTTACAAGTTATTCAAAGATAAAATATCAAAATCAAAAAAATATAATTAAAAATATTAATAAATTATTAAAAAAAGGTTATAGCAATGATGAAATATCATTAATTTTATCAAGGGGAAATGATAAAGATGTATCTGAATTTGCTAAAAGAGATAAAATAAGATATTTAGAAGAATTTTTTAGTGTAAGTTATTCTAAATTAAAATATTATGACAGATATGTAGAATATATGAATAATTCACGTGAGGATGAAGAAACTAGTGTTTTATATGTTAATTTGGATTTAGATAAGGAAGATTATCAGGAACCAAAACAAGTAAATGAATTTAGTTATACTATGTTAGTTAATAAACATCATCGAGTAGATAGGGAATTTATTCCTAGAGATTTAAAAGTTATTGATACAGATTATGCTAGTGAAAAAGGGATGAAGGCAAATGCTACGGCAATTGCTCAAGCTAAAAAAATGATTGATGATGCTAAAAAAGATGATAAACACATAATAATTAATTCTGCCTATAGAAGTTTTGATGATCAAGAAGAAATTGTTGATACATATCAGAATTTATATGGGGATAGTTATATAGAAAAATATGTATTAAAACCAGGTTATTCTGAGCATCAAACAGGTTTAGGAATAGATTTTGGAAGTACGGATACTAATATATTTATTGAAAGTGATGAATATGAATGGATGGAAGATAATTGTTATAAATATGGGTTTATTCATAGATTTAAAACAAAATATGAAGATATCACAGAGATAAAAAATGAAGCATGGCATTATAGATATGTTGGTAAAGAAGTAGCAAAATATATATATGAAAACGATATAACACTTGAAGAGTATTATGTTCAATTTATAGAAAAATAGTATCTGATGATACTATTTTTTTAAAAACAATTATTGTGATTGTTATTATTACCGTTATTAAAACCAGAGAATAAGAAGAATATTATAATTACTACAATTATGATAGCCCAGGCCCATCCAGAACCAAAATTATCATTATTATTGTTATTTTGGTAATATGGGTATGGGTATGGATATACGTACATAAAACACTCTCCTTTCGTATTATTATATTAATAAAAATATATATTTAATATAATAATGACCTAGCTTATTAAAAAATTGTTCTAAATAGTAAATTAATACACTTGGAAATATATATTTTTTATGATATTATTATACTAGAATAAAATAGGGAAGGTGTTTATATGTATCCACTAGGTAAGCAGTTTGAGATAAATTCAAAAAATGCATTATCAGAGATAAAAACAATTTATAAGGGTACTAATTACAGAATTAGTATTATAACAGAGCGTGTTGTAAGACTTGAATATAGTCCTAATGGTAATTTTGTAGATGCACCTACTCAGCTTATAAGAAATAGAAATTTAGGATTCCCTGAATTTAGAGTTAATCAAGATGCTAATTATATAGAAATTGTAACTAGATATTTTAAACTTACATATTTTAAAAGACAACCTTTTGAAGGAACTAAAATAGATCCGATGAAAAATTTAAAGATAACGTTAATGTCTAATGAAAAGGATAGACAAAGAGATTGGTATTATCTACATCCAGAAGCTAGAAATATGAATGGAAATATGGTTTCAGTAGATGTGCCTGTAAATAAAATGCTAAATAAGGGGTTATATTCAATAGAGGGATTTGCTAGTATAAATGATACTCCGAATAAGATTTTGAACTCTGATGGAACTTTAGTTGATAGACCTGCCAATACTATAGATATTTATGTATTTATGTATGACAAAGATTATAGACAAGCATTACTTGATTATTTTAAGATGACTGGTTTTCCAGAGTTAATTCCAAGATATGCCTTAGGTAATTGGTGGAGTAGAAATATAGATTATGATGATGAAAAATTAGATGATTTAGTTAAACATTTTGAGAAGAAAAAGATACCATTATCAATTATTCTTTTGGATAATGATTGGCATTATAGAAACGTAGGAAATAATAAAGGTTTAAAAAGTGGTTTTACATTTAATAAAAGTTTAATTCCTAATCCAAAAGAAACAATAGATAGATTGCATACTAAGAATATAAGAGTAGGTCTTAATATTAATCCAACAGAAGGAATATTTCCACATGAAAATAATTATAAAGAGGCAGCTAATTATTTAAGTGTTGAAAATAATAAAATAATTTTATTTGATCCATTAAATCCTAAGCTTATGGATGTATATTTTAAAGTTTTATTACATCCATTAGAAAAGTTAGGAATAGATTTCTTTTGGAGTGATTATAAAGGTGATGGTAATCTTACAAAATTATGGTTTAATAATCATTATTTGTATCTTGATTCTGCAAGAACTCCAGAAAAAAGAGGGATGCTTTTATCTAGAGGAGGTATTTATGCTGCACATAGATATCCAATTTTGTATGGAGGAAGTAGTGAAATAAGTTGGGAAGAGTTAAAAAAACTTCCAGGTTATTATTTAAATGCAGCTAATATTGGTGTGTCATTTTGGTCCCATGATGTTGGTGGAAATCATGGTGGAATAGAAGAGAGTGAATTATATATTAGATACTTAGAATTAAGTGTCTTCTCACCAATATTGAGATTTCATTCTGCAAGAGGTCCATATTATAAGAAAGAACCTTGGTTATGGGATCCAAAGACTCAAAGTATTGCAACAGATTATTTAAGACTTAGACATAGATTAATACCATATTTGTATACTGAATCATATAATTATACAAAATCAGGAATTCCTATTATTCAACCATTTTATTATAATTATATGTGGACATATGATGACGATTTATATAAAAATCAATACTATTTTGGTTCACAATTACTTGTATGTCCTATTTTAACTAAAAAAGATCCTGTAATGAATAGAACTATTCATCGTTTCTTTATTCCAGAAGGTACATGGTATGATTTTACAACAGGTAATAAATTTCCAGGAAATAAAAAATATGTAGCCTTTTATAAAGAAGAAGATTATCCAGTATTTGCCCATGCAGGTTCTATTATTCCACTATCTAATAGAAGTGATTATAATAATACAGGTATACCTACAGATTTAGAAATTCATATTTTCCCTGGTGTATCTAATACTTATAATTTATATGATGATGATGGTGTTACATCTTTATATAAAAATGGTTATTTCTTGAAGACCTCTATAGATTATAACTATTTGAAAAATAATTATACAGTTATATTTAGATCTATAGAAGGTAAAAGTGGTATAGTTCCTCCTAAGAGAAATTATAAAATAGTTTTTAGAAATACTAAACAGGCTGATAATGTAACAGCATTTTATAATACTGATGCCTATAAAGTAAAAAGTTATGTAGAAGAAAATGACTTTATCGTAGAAGTAAAAGATGTACCTACTATTGGTCAATTAACAATAAGTTGTAAAGGTAAGGACATAGAAATAGATGCAGTAAGAGTTATTAATAATGATATTAGAAGTATTATTTTAGACTTACAAATTAATACTTATTTAAAAGAAGATATTGCAAATATTATGTTTAGTGATTTAACTGTTCCTAAAAAAAGAATTGAAATAAGAAAATTGAGAAAAAAAGGTTTATCTAGACAATATATGAATTTATTTTTAAAACTACTTGAATATATTAGTGAATTTTAGTATACTAAATACAATGTTTAAATATTGGTAGTAGTAGTAATATTATTTTCTATTTAAGAGAGTTTACGTATGCTGCGAGTAAATATAGAAAAAATATGAACTTGACTATCTTTAAGTATTTTGGGTAAGACCATTATCTCTATTAAGTGCATAGAAATATGAATTAAGGTGGTACCGCGATTAAATCGTCCTTATTATAAAGGGCGTTTTTTATTTTATGGAGGGTTTTATGAAACATATTATATTATTTATAATGACCTATATATTTGTATTTTTAATATATCAAATATTTATAGTTAGAAAGGCTAAAAGAAGAAATAGTAAAAAAAGACCAATGGAGATAAATTATTTAATCCAAAAATATAATATAGATATAAACAAAATAAATTATAAAAAACTATTAAAGGTAGTTGCCCTGATTAGTTCATTAGATATATCTATAATAGTTACTATTGTGACATTATTTGATAATTATCTTATACAAATAATAATAGTATTTATATTAGTAATACCAATTATTATGATAAGCTATAATTTTGTAGGAATGTATTATAAAAAAGGAGGAATTAATAAAGATGAGTAATTATAAAGAAATAGAAAAAAAATGGCAAAAATATTGGGAAGATGAAAAGGTATTTCAAGCTGATAATAATAGTAAAAAGGAAAAATATTATTATTTAGTTGAATTTCCATATCCATCAGGAGCAGGACTTCATGTTGGACATTGTAGAAGTTATACTGCCCTAGATGCACTTGCTAGAAAGAAAAGAATGAATGGTTATAATGTATTATTTCCAATGGGATGGGATGCTTTTGGAGCACCTGCTGAGCAATATGCTATAAAAAATCATATTCATCCAAGTGTGGCTGTAAAAGAAAATATTAAAACTTTTAAAGGTCAGGTTAAATCTTTAGGTTTATCAATTGACTGGTCAAGAGAGTTTGCAACAACTGATCCAGAATATTATAAATGGACTCAATGGCAATTTTTAAAATTCTTTGAACATGGTATGGCTTATAAAGCTAAGAAAAATATTAACTGGTGTCCTAATTGTAAGACAGGTTTATCTAATGAAGATTCATCAGGTGGAGTATGTGAAAGATGTGGGCATACTGTAGAACAAAGAGAAAAAGAACAATGGATGCTTAGAATGAGTGATTATGCTGAAGACCTTATTAAAGGACTTGATGATACAGATTTTATAGAAAGAATTAAAACTGCTCAAATAAATTGGATTGGTAAATCAACAGGAGCAGAAGTAAATTTTAAAGTAAAAGAGACAAAAGAAGATTTAGTAGTTTATACAACAAGACCTGATACTTTATATGGGGTAACTTTCATGGTAGTTTCTCCAGAAC
>CANRQD010000028.1 GCA_947632685.1 uncultured Bacilli bacterium
GTAAAAGAAAAAACAAAGAAAGAATATACAGAAATGTTACAGATGTTATCAATAAATCCAAGTGATTTTAATTATCCGGCTATTCTTTACATAAAAAATGGAATAATGTATTCAAATATAATAAATATAGATAGTGATAAAACAGCAGATCAATATATTAAAGATTATGAATTAAAGAAAGTAAAGTAGAAGATATTTAGCAAATATCTTTTATTTTTTGTATAAATAAGCTATAATATAAAAAGATAGGATAAATAATAGGAAGTGATATAAATGATATTTAGAAAGCCATATGCATTTTTAATAAAAAATTTTAAAAAAATACATTTTATATTACTTTTATTATGTGCATTTGTATATTATAAAACAATGCAATTAACAAGTTTTATATCTGATTTTGTTAAATATTTAAGTTATGATAAGGAATTAGAGCCTATAACCCAATATACCAATTTATTATTTTATGTATCCATTATTTTAATTATGGTTATTGTAGTTACCCTAGTAATATTACTTAAAAGAAAAAATAAGCCTTGGAAGGCATATCTAGTTTTATTATTAACTTATTTTGAAATATTTTTAATATTTAGTTATACTCAAAGTTATTTTGCTAAAGGTGAATTATCAACTACTGCACCAGCTCGTGCTATACATGATTTCTTATTTATTGGAACTTTACCACAATATATTTCATTTGTAATTTTATTTATAAGAATTAGTGGTCTTGATTTAAATAAATTTGGTTTTAAAAATGATAAGGAATTTCTGGAATTAGAACAAAATGATAGAGAAGAATTTGAACTTAGTGTTAATATAGATAAAGAAGGTTTTAAAAGAACATATAAAAAAATAATTAGATTAATTGGTTATTTCTATGAGGAACATAGGTTTATTATGAATATTTTAATATCGGTAGCAGGTATATCACTAATTGGCTATACTTATTATTATTTTGGTGTAGCCCATAAAACTATTAAAGAATCAAAAAATTTAGATGCCAATGGATATAGTATTACTATAAATAAAAGTTATTATACAAATAGAGATAAAAAAGGAAATATTATAGAGAAAGATAGCAGTTTTGTAATTGTTAACATTACTATTATAAATAATAGTGGTCAAAGAGAATTTGATGCAAATAATTTTCACTTAGTTAATGGTAATAATGATATAACATTTTCTGAAGGAATGTATTCTAAAGACTTTGATGATATAGGTAATAGTTATAGTAATAGAGCCTTTAATAAAGGAGAAAAAAGAACGTTTGCAATGGTTTTTAAAGTTGATAAAAATCTTAATAAAAATAATTTTGTTTTATACTATCAGCAATATAAATCTTCTAAAAAAGTATATTTAAGAAAAATTAAACTTAATTTATATGATATTTCTTCAATTAAAACTAATTCTAGTAAAAAATTAGGAGAAGAAATTACAATAAAGTTTCCAAATGGTGAAAAAGAAAATATAACTTTTGAAGATGTAGCTATAGAAGATAATTCACAATATAATATTGAAGTATGTGGAGCTGATGATACATGTAGTGTAAAGACAAGAAATATTGCAGCTGGAACTAATTATAAAAACTTAAAAATAGGATTTTCATCAGATAACTATGAAGGACAAAATTTAATTGACTTTTCTGCTAGTTATGGTAAAATTAAATATATAGATAATGAGAATATAGCAAAAGAAATAGAAATTAAAGATTCACTACAAAATAAAGAATATTTAGGTAAATATGTATATATTAAAGTTCCAAGTGAGATAGAAAAAGCAAAAGAAATAGATATTATATATACAGTTAGAAATCAAAAATATTATTATAAAATACGATAGGAGAAAAATATGAAGGGTAAGTTAAGTGATTTAAGTGATAAGAATTTAAAAAAGATAAAAATAATAATAGGTTTATTTATAGCAATATTATTGATTTGGCTCCTAATTGTTAATCCTTTAATAAAATTTAATAAAGCTGAGAAACAAGTTATGGAAGCTACTAAAAGGTATTTTGAAATTAATAGTAATCTATTACCGACAGGTAAAAAAGTAAGAACTGTAACATTACAAAAATTATATGATAAAGATTTAATTAGTGAAGATTTAAAATCTCCTTATACTTCTAAAGAATGTGATGCTAAAACATCATGGGGTAAAGTTAGAAAAGAAGATAATGAATATAAATATTATGCATATTTAAAATGTGGAATTTTATCATCAAAAGTTGATCATAAAGGCCCTGAAATCACATTAAAGGGTAATGATATAGTAACAATTGAAAAAGGAGAAAAATATGAAGATTTAGGTGTAAAAAGTGTAGTAGATGATACTGATGGTAATATAAGTATCAGTAAAGTTACTATAGATACATCTAAAGTAAATACAAATAAAAATGGTACATATGAAGTTACATATAAAGTAAAAGATAGTTTTAATAATGAGACTGTAAAAATAAGAACAGTAAAAGTGCAACAAATATTAGATCAGATAGTAGAAAAAGATACAAAGAAAACTAATAATGCTTATAAAGGATTTGTTGAAAATAATTATATAAAATTAGATGGTATAATATTTAAAATAGTTGGACTTAATGATGATGGAAGTGTAAAAGTAGTTTCAAAAGAACCGTTATCAATAGTAGATTATAATAATGTTGATGAATGGTTAAATGAGTATTTTTATAATAAATTTTCAGATAGCGCTAAAGATTATATAAAAACAAATAGTAAATGGTGTAATGAAAAAGTATCTAATCCAGAAAATTATACTACATGTAATAGTTATTCTAAAAAGAAAGCTATAGGATTATTATCTGTTGCTGATATTAATAATTCAAAAGGAGAAGATAATAATTATAACATAGTTATTTCATCAAAAACTTGGACAAGTAATATTTCTTCATCAAATAAAACAGTAACATATTATACAGAAGAAAAATATACAAATACAGAAAATAATACTAATTTGGTTGTATATCCAGTATTAAATATTAAAAAAGATTCTTATATTGTTGAAGGAAATGGTAATTCAGATAATCCTTATGTTTTAAAAAATAATTCAGAAACTTTAAATATCGGAGATAATATATCAGATGCTAAAGTAGGAGAATATATAAATTATTCTGGATATATTTGGAGAGTTATTGAAAAAGAATCAGATGGTACTACTAAAATTATTATGGAGGATGCTGTTTCAGCTAATGATAATGGTTACTATACAAAATTTACAGATAAATCTAAGATAAATTATAATACAAATGAAAAAGGAAATATAGGATATAAACTGAATAATGAATTAACAACTTATGTTAATACAAAACTATTTGATAAAAAGAAAGCAAATATTTTAAATTATACTGATGAGATAAGTTATAGTGGAAAAACTAATAATAAAACTTATTCATCTAAATTGCATTTACCTAGTATGTATGATTTATTTAGTTCTAGTCTTAATTTTGATTATTGGTTTGGAAATTATTCATCAAATTCCAATACAGGTTGTTTAATGACATATGATAATAAAATATATTGTGGTAAATATAATGTAGATTCTGAAACAGAATTAAGAATAGTAGGATATCTTAATGAAAAAGTTATTATAAAAAGTGGTAATGGAACTAGTGATAATCCTTATACAATAACAAAATAGTATTATTATACAGGGGAATAAGTATATGAATAAAAAAACTCAAAGATTAAAATTAAAAACTATACATATTGTTATTGCAATACTAATAATTATATGTATAGTTCTAATACTAATATTTAAACCTTACTATAAAGTAGAAAATAGAATAAAAAAACTTTCAACTAGTTATAGTAATACCTCTGATAAGCCATTAGGTTGGTTAAGAGTACAAGGTACTAATATTGATTTTCCAATATTTTACTATAATGATGTAGACAATATTGGTGATCCAAGTTATGATTTAGGCTGGAATTTTGAAGATAATAGAAAATTAGTAAATAGAACTGTGTTGTTATCTCATAATATGAAAAATGTTTCTTCAAAACCTTTGATAGCTGATAAAAATCATGGTAGATTTGAACAATTAATGTCATTTATATATTATGATTTTGTAAAAAATAATAAATATATAGAATATACAACGAATGGTAAAAATTATTTATTTAAAATATATGCAATATCATTACAATATGAAGATGATGTAAATTTATATAATATAGATAAAAAAGATAAAAAGGAATATATAAAAAATGCCATAGATAATAGCTATTTTGATTTTGATGTAGATGTATCTAGTGATGATAAACTATTAACTTTAGTTACATGTACAAGATTCTATGGTGATTCTGATTATTCTTTTGTTGTAGATGCTAGACAAGTTAGAAAATTAGAAATAAGAAATAATTATAAAGTTACTGAGAAAAGTAATTATAAAAAAATTAAAAAAATTTTAAATGGAGATGATAAAAATGAATAAAAAATATAAAATAACTCTAATTTATTTAATAATTATAGGATTATTTCTAATTAGTCCTCAAACTATTTTTGCAAGTAATTCTACAAAAGGTAAAGCAGGAAATAGTTTTACTGCATGTGCAAAGAATATATGTAAAGATGATTTTAAGATAACTATGGATGTTGATAAATATGATCAAAATGCATGGAAAACAAGTGTTGTTGGACAATATGAATATACGGTATCTGATAGAACTGTCAAAGTAACAGTTCCACAAACTGCACTTGATCAAGGTGCTGTTTATAGAGTTAGAATTTTTTATGGTAAATACGGAACTGTTGATAATAGTGACTTTTTTTCATTAGATGAATTAGATGATGTAGATGCTGATGATTTAGATGATGGAATTAAAGTTGTTAAAACTCAGATAAAAAAAGGTGGAGGAGCAGTAAATAAAAATAGAGAAGCAGTTAATGTATCTCGTGAAGCTAATTCAAATGTTTTAAAAATTGATGTACATTCTGGATATGAAGCAGTTGTTGTAGCATATTTAAGCAAAGATGTTGTGACCAATAAAAAATGTGATGGAAAAAAAGTTACATGTATAAATGGAAAAGATACAGAAATTGTTAATGGTAGCGCAACATTAGCGGGTGTTTCAGCATCAGAATATGTTCAAAACCCAAAATCATCTATACTAGTTAAAAATCTACGTGCTAGAGGTGAAGAATATGGACAAGCCTGTGATAATGCTTATAAAGGTGTATATGATTCAGAAACAGCTGGTAAAAAATCAAAATCAGATGATAAAAAATATACAATACCAGAAGGCGATACAGCTGCTTTAGAAAAATATAGAAACTATTATTATAACCCAATTATTGGAGACTATTATTGTAATAGATCTACTGTTGCATTTAATTTAACTAGTGCTCAAATTGCTAAACTTGCTAATAGAACATTAAAATTATTTTATTCAAGTTGGAAAACATCTAATAGTGCAAGTGATTCTTCAGGTAGTGGAACATCTAGTTCAGGTTCTTCAACTAGTTCTGGAAATACGTATGATGAAATAAATAGTTATGTAAATACTTTACAAAGTAATCCAAATGTTAAAACTGTTACAAATACAGATATAAGTTTACAATGTGAAAATGATTTAAAAGAAGGTACTGGTAGTAAAGAATATTTATATGTTGATAAAAAAGACATTACAACTTCTAAATTATCAGATGGATCTACTCCTGTTGTTTGTAATACTATATGTTATGAACATTTAACAGTTACATATGATCCTCCTGTAGCATCAATAGCTGGATTATGTTTTACTTATAAAGTTACAGTAAA
Organism: uncultured Bacilli bacterium; assembly: GCA_947632685.1. Classification (GTDB taxonomy): domain Bacteria; phylum Bacillota_I; class Bacilli_A; order RF39; family UBA660; genus UMGS995. The sequence goes on from CANRQD010000028.1 coordinate 5,768, forward strand.
AAGTGAAACAAAATGTGGTGTAAAATATAATCAAGATTTAATTGATGGTGGACCTCAAACCTCTGGAGGTAGTAGTTCATCAGGAAGCGGAGGCTTGGTTGGAAAATTACAAAAAGAAATGTGTTCTCCTGTTCCTATATGTGATAAAGATTCATCACATACTCAAGCAGGTCCTTCTAAAGATTTCGATGATTGTATAAATGATTGTGATGGCGGTAAATATAGTCAAAGTTGTATAAATAAATGTTATACAAAAGTTTATGGAAATAAACAAACTACTAAATCTAATAATAAGAAAAATAGTAATATAGAAAAAACAACTAATGATAAAGAAGAAAATTCAACGACTAATTTAAATTTATTAACATCTGAAATGAAGGATACTACTAGTGGTGTATTAAAAATTGCTGATAAACATACTTGGAATGAAAGTAATCTTAAAGGATATTTTAAACAATCATCAGCTGTAGCTAAATGTAATACTAAACAAAAAATTAGGAACAATATTGATTATTGTGCAGAATATTTCTTTGAAGCAAAAACATTATATCCTAAAGGAAAATATAATAATGCTGGTACTAAATGGAAAAGTGATATAGCAAAATCAAGAAATAAAATTAATCGAAATGATGTTTGGGATTCAATAGGTAGGGCATCACCTTATTATATAAGAGATAAACAATCTACTAAAGAATTAATTTTATCAATAGTAGATGTAGATATTCATAATGGTAGACCATATTTTATAGATGAAAATGGTATAAAAAGACAGCATGTTGAAAATGGAATTGGTTATGCTTGTAATGAAGTATGTAGTTTTACAGGATGTAGTTCTAAAAATGCATTATCACCTAATGCTTTTGTAAATGGTTTAAATATATCAGAGAATAAAGATGATGGTAATAGTAGCAGCAGTAGTAGTTCAAGTAGTAGTGATAATGATGATATGTCTAAGATTGAAGCTGCTGTTGAAGATTGTAGAGTATCTTCTGCATGTGAAACAACAGAGACAACATCTAATTTTGATATAAAAATAATTAATCCACGTGAAGAAAATGAAAAAAATGAAGTAGAGAAATCTGGATCTACTATGTTAGGTAATATTACACCTTCATCTGAAAATATGATTTGTACAGATGATGGTGAAAGTGATGAAACTCCTGATCCAGAAGACGTATTCTCAATGTTTGTTCCAGCATATGAAAATGATAATACTAAGTATGGAATATTAGGATTATGTTATGATAATACTACATCAAATCCACAGTATCAAACTACAATAACTTTCCCAGGTTCATGGATAAATTATAAATCTAGAAATATATATTATGATGGAGATTGTAATGATGATGCAGTACTTAAAGGTGGTTATTTCTGTAGTGCATATGATAGTACTGATGTAAATGTTAAATGGTGGAAATGGCGTAATCAAACTAAGGACACAGATGGTAAGGTTATATATTCAACAAAACAAGAACCAGAAATAAATAATAATATTCAAGCATCAGCTAAGAATTTTGGTAAATATAACTGGAATATTAATTATTCATGTTTCTATGGAATTTGGGATGGATCTACAACTCCTCCTCCTGATGATCCTAAATGTGAAGGTGATGATTGCAACAAACATCCAAATCAAACTTATAAATTTAAGATTATAGATCAAGGTAAATTATTTACAGAAAATAGTAGTCAAAGACAAGGATATAACTGGACAAGTGCTGCTAAAATAGTAGCTGGTATTACAACAGGAGATGCAGATGCAGAAACATATAGTATAGATCCAGAAAAATATATTGAGTATTTAAATCAAAATGAAAATGATGAGAGAGTATATAAAGAAACAGCAGAAGATGATTACTATATATATATACCTAGTGAAGGAATAGATTATATAAAGAAAAATAAAAATCAAAAATATACTGAATATAATGGTAATTTTAGACAGGATCCTAATGTAAAAGGATTATTAAGATATACTAGTGATGTAATAAATGATTTATCAGGTAAGTCTGGTATAGTTATAAAAGCAGGAGATAATATACGACCACAATCAAATGGAAGAGGAACTAATAATAATTACACTAATATAGGTAATTTAAAGTAAATATAACGAGGTGAAAAAATATGAATAAGGCATTTTTAACAATAGGAATTATTTTACTAGGTATATTAGCTCTAGCAGGGATTAATTTGGTAGGAAATTATTCGATGGGAAATGAACTTGATTATTATACATTAAAAGAAGCTACTCAAGCAGCAATGACTGATGCTATCGATCATGTATATTATTCAACAAATGGTACTTTAAGAATGGATAAAGAAAAATTTGTAGAAAGTTTTATTCTAAGATTTGCTAATGCGGTAAATAATTCTAGAAATTATGAAATAAGAATAGTTGATATTAACGAAGTTCCACCTAAAGTTAGTGTAGAAGTAAAAGCTGGTAATAAAAGTTGGAACCCTTCTGGCTCATCAAATGTAAAAAGTTCAGATGGTTCTGATAATAATGTAGTTATTCAAAATAGATTAGATGGAATATTAGTGTCAGATGTAAAAGAAAATCCAGTGGCAACGAAGCTAAAAAAAGATGGAAAATTATAATAAAAGGAGAATAAAATGGGAAATTTAGGCGTAGGTTTAAAAAAGTTTTTATCTAATAAAAATACAGTAACAATTCTAGGAGTTGTAGCTGCAGTTTGTGTCCTATATTTTGGATATAATTCAAAAGTAAATAAAGCTATAACTCCTATAGAAGTTCCTTATGCAAAAGAAACAATTTCACCAGGAACTCAAATTACTAGTGAAATGATAGGAACTAAAAGTGTTTCAAGTCAAACAGTATCAGATGGTCTGGCATTTACAAATAGAAGTGATGTTATAGATAAATATTCTAGTTCTGATAGTGTTATACCAGAAGGTAGTTTATTTTATAAAAGATCTATAGTAACTAAAGATCAATTACCTGATTCAATAATTTATGATTATCCAAATGGATATGTATTATTCTATCTATCTGTTACTACAGAAACAACATATGGTAATTCAATAGCACCAGGTAATTATATTGATTTATATTTAAAAGCACAAGAAGCAACAGCTGAAGGTACTGATATTGTAACAACTGATAAGATTATGGTAGGAAAATTATTAGAAAATATTAAAGTTTTAGCAGTTCAAGATGCAAATGGTGATAATGTATTTGCTAATTTAGATTCAAAAGGTACTCCAGCAACTATTATTTTTGCAGTACCATCTGAATATTATATTTTACTTATGAAATCTAAGTATTTAAGATCTGTAAATACAACTTTAATACCTGTACCTACTGATGAAAGTTTAAAGGATGATCCAGGTGAGTTAAAATTAAGTAGTACAGAATTAAAAGATTATATTAATAATATTACTGTATGGACAGAATAATAAAAAAGAAAAATAGGGAAGGATAGTGAGTTGATATGGATGAAACCATTTTTGATAAACTAGATTTTGGACCATTACAACCTCTTTTAGATGATGATGATATAACAGATATTTCATTTTGCAACCGTGGGCAAATTTGGATTCGTTCATTAACTCAAGGTTCTATAAGAAAACAAATACCAGGTGTAACTGCAGAATTTATGGAAAAATTAGCATTTCAATGTTCTAATGTAATGGGTACAACTTTTAATAATGCAAAACCATTTTTAGATGCTGAATCTACAGAATTACGTTTTAATTTTGTACATCAATCAATTGCTACTAATGGAATTGCTTGTGTTATACGTAAAACACCAGCTAAAATTAGATTGAAAAAAGAAGGATTATTAAAAGATAATTATTTTACTCAAGATATACATGATGTTTTAATAAAATGCGTTGAAGGACATTGTAATATACTAGTATGTGGTGAAACTGGTTCTGGTAAAACAGAATTTCTTAAGTATTTAGCAAGTCATACAAAGCCAGATGAAAAAATTATAACAATCGAAGATACATTGGAATTGCATTTAGATAAAATATTTCCAGAAAGAGATATTGTAGCAATGAAAACAAATAATGTTGCTAGTTATACTGATGTATTAGTTACATGTATGAGACAAAATCCAAAATGGATTTTATTATCAGAGGTTCGTAGTGCAGAAGCAGTTAGTGCTGTACGTAATTCTATATCATCAGGTCATAATATTTTATCAACAATTCATGCGGATAAAGCTAGTGCTATTCCGTATCGTTTATATAGTTTGATGGAAACAGATTTAGATGTTAATCAATTTTTAAATACAATATATAGATATATTCAAATTGGTGTTCATATAAAAGCATATTACAGTAAGGAATATGGAAAGTTCCATCGTGAAGTTGATGAAGTAGTTGAGTTTTATGTTGATGATGATAATAATCCAAAATCTCACACTATATATAAAAAAATATATGGACAAAATCCGCTTCAGTCAAAGCCTAGTGAACACTTAATTGAATATCTAGAAAATCAAAATATAGATATTAATTCTGTTGCGGGTCATATGAAGGATATAAATATTGAAAGTGTAATAGAGGCAAATATAAATAGTAAAATTAATAATGATGCTCAACAATCTAAAGTAACAAATGTTGTACAACAACAGCAAAATGTTCAATTAACGAAACCACAGCCATCTCCTCAGCAAGTTCCTGTTCAAAACGTTAATACGGCTTTGCCAAAATCAGTACCAAATGTTACACAACCAAGTGGAATTATTAATAGTAATGTGTCAAATGTGTCACAAACTCAAATTCCAAATATTCAAACACCTTCAATACAAAATCAAAATAATCAGATTAAACAAACAATGGCAACTAATCAAGTGCCAATACCACCAATTGTTAATCCAATAAATATAGGCTAAATATAGAAAGGGGTAATAAATATGGTATTTTTTCTACTATTATTAATAGCATTACTAATATTATTTGTTAGAAAATATCAAGGTCAAGATTTATCTAAATTTTTTGGTAGTCAGTTAGGATCAGTATATGATAGAATAGCACCATACTCATTTAAAGTCGTTAGAGAAAAGACGAAACAATTGGGTAGGGAATATACACCTAGACAATATACAATTCAAGTTTTAGCTATTGCAGGAGGAACAGCTATCGTATCATATCTATATTTTTATAGTATTCCAACCTCAATTGTCTATACTGCTATAGCAATTTGTTTTGTTCCATATTTAGCATATTTAAGGTGTAAAAGAGAATATAGTGAATTTTTATTTGAGCAAATACAAGTATATACATCTAATACAATTATGGAATTTGCTACTACACAATCATTTGTAAAAGCAATAGAAGGTGTTAGAGATTCAGGACTTTTAGATGATCCTGTTAAAACAGATGTTAATCATATGATAGATTTGGCATATCAAAATGGTAGTATTGATGAATCATTAATATATTTAAGTAATTTATATCCATATTATATAGTTAAGAATATGCATCAATTATTTTTACAAATAACAAAAGAAGGTGCACAAAATTCAATGGATAGTTTAGAGAATATGCAACTTGATATCGATATGTTAGTTGAAAGCGTATATAGAGATAGAATTGATAGAAAAACATTTCATAGACAATTTTTAGGATTTGGTGTCATGCTATATTTAATGGTTATAACTATCCAATTCTTATTAGGTGATGAAGAATATATATTACTACTTGATAATATATTATGTAAACTAGTTTTACATGCAGTTTTAATTATAAATACTGCTTTCTTATTAAAAGGTGAAATATATTATAATGAGAATGTAGGTGCTGAATAATGTCAATAATTATAGTATGTGGAATTATTATATTTATATTATTTTACAATAAAACAGTTGATGGTAAAAAATTTTTAAGGGATAATGAAAAATATTTTGAATTGTTAAGGGAAGAAGATTTTGATTTTTATGTTTATGCTAAATATGGTGAAGATGTTGATCCAAATGTAGTATTTAGAGGAAGAATAAAAAATTGTTTAATTGCATTAGTAGTAGTTTTGGTTTTCTTTATGAAAGAAATTACATTTGTAAATGTAATTATATCAGTTGTAATAGCATTTTTAGTATTTAAATCAACATATAGTTCTCTAAAATCAAATTATAAAAAACATTTACATGAAATTGATATATTGTTACCATATTATTTAAAGAGTTTGGAAATATTAATTCAACATTACACAGTACCAGTAGCAATAGGTAAATCAATTGATGACGCACCTGATGTTTTTAAACCTGGTTTAAGAAAAATTATTGAAAGAGTAAATGCAGGAGATTCATCAGTTGATCCTTATATGGAATTTGCTAATACTTATCCAGTTAGAGATTCAATGAGAATGATGCGACTTTTATATCGTTTAGGTATTGGATCACAAGAAAGAAAACAAGAAAGACTTATGATGTTTTCACGATCAGTGTCAAGTTTACAGAATAAAGCAAGAGAGGTTAAATATAAAGAAAGACTTGATAAAATGGAAAGTTTAACAATGATAATGCTTGTTTGTACAGGTGTTGGCGTTATGATTGTCATTTTATTTGCAATGTTACAAATGTTTAATTATTAAAAATAAAAATAAAAAATATTGTTATTTATTAGTATTTGAGGTATACTAATTATGTATAATACGAAAGGATGTGTTTTTTAATGAAAGCAGCAACTGGTGAATTAAATTTAACAGTTATTACAATAGTAGCTATAGCATTAGTTATAGGATTTTTTGGAGCTGTATTATGGCCTCAAATTCAAAATTCAATTAATAGTCAATGGGGTCAAGTAGCCGGAGGAAAAGCTAGCGGCGGACAATATACAGAAGGACAAGCAGGAACATAGGAAATAGGATATGCGTGATTCGATAGGTGGAGTAGTTAGTATTATG
>CANRQD010000029.1 GCA_947632685.1 uncultured Bacilli bacterium
GATGCTGCTGTATAATTTGTTCCTTGCGCTTCATTTACTGTTATATCTACATTTGTATTATATGGTATACCATTTCCTCCTGTCATTTTAAGAGTAGCACCATTATTAATAATACTTGCTATTATCGCACTATTTCCAGAACTAGCACTTAATGTTCCATCACCTGTTTTTGATATTGCTGTTGTTAATTCACTACTTTTTCCATAATCCATATCACCAGTTGCAACCCCTAAAGTAACTTTTCCTGACGCCCTATTTATTTTAAGTGTAGCACAATTAGAAGTTGCTGTTGTATAATTACCATTTGCTGCTATTGTAGCTGTTGCAGAATAATTACCATCACTATGATTTGTTGGTGCAGAAATAGTTCCACCTTGACAGCTAGTTCCATTATAGTATTTATATGTAATTTGTCCATTAGGATGTTCATTGTTAACTCCTGTTACCGTTGCTTGAGCTTGTAAAGCAGCACCATTATATGTTGTTTCCTTATTCGCTACATTAACTTTAGGAGTTGCTTGATTGACTTTTAATGTTCCATTAACCTTATTAATTGAATAGTTATTTGTAACCTCTTTACTACCATGTGTTATTTTTACATTACTAATTTCACTATTTGAACTTCCAGCACCGGTTTGAGAGCCTTTAACTGTAACTGATGCTGTTTCTGAAGGTGCTAATCCCCTATTTGAATTATTATTTTCACAAGTTCCTCCATTTGCTACTAAAGCACTACCATCGTAAGTTTTACTGCTTCCATTTGCTGTACATGTAATTGGTCTTTGAGTAACAGCTAATGTTCCAGTTTTTTCAGTAATTGAATAACTGTTGGTTGCCTCATTAATATGTCCAGTATCATTACTATGCTGAATAGTAACTTTAGTAATTGAATTAGTCTGATTTCCTACATCAGTTATTGTTCCCGATGCTGTTACTGTTGCTTTATCTTCTGGAACCAGGTCGGAACAATTACCACTATTCTTTGTTAATTGCGTTCCATCATAAACTTTACTACCACCATCTGCTGTACATGTTATTGTCTTTTTATTAACTGTTAATTTTCCATTTTGGCTTGTTACTTTATAATTATTACTTACATCATTGTTAGTTCCATTATGTTTAACTATAACACTATTTACTGTATTATCTATTGTACCAGCATATGTTATTGAGCCATTTGTTGTTACTGTTGCTGTTTCATTTTGTGCTACATTTGTACATGTACCAGTATTTGATGTTAAAGCTTTTCCATCATATGTTTTGTTTGTACTATTTGCTGTACATGTTATTGGTCTTTGACTAACTGTTAATGTCCCAGGTTTTGTCGTAATAGAATAATTTGATGATACATTTTGATTACCAGAATCATTTATTACAACTGATGTAATAGTATTGCTTGCTGTTGTCGCATTTGTTACTGTTCCCGAATTTGTAAATACTGAATTATGACCAGTAACTAAATTATCACACTTTCCTCCAGTTGACGTTAATGCTGTTCCATCGTATGTTTTACTACCATCATTTGACGTACATGTTGTTGCTCGCGTATTAATATTATGATTTTTACAAACATTAATAGATTTATAATTATCAGTTGTACCTGGATTATAAGTCGCTTTTACTGAATATGTTCCTGCATTTATTGGAACACTGTTTAGAGCATTTTGACAATTAGTTCCGGTATAATAAGTATAACTAACATTACCTGATGGTTGAGAACCTCCATTTACTCCACTTACTGTTGCATTTGCTGATATAGTACTTCCTGTATATGTTGTATTTGTATCTGCTAAGTTAATAGTAGGATCAGCTTGATTTACGGTTAATGTTCCTTCTTTTTCTGTAATATCATAATTTTTTGTAACATCATTGCCACCCGTATGTATTATTTTTACAGTATTAACCGAATTTTTTGAATTTCCTGCATTTGTTTGTTCTCCAGTTGATGTTACTGTCGCAGTCTCATTTGGTGCTAAACCTCTATCTTTTGAATTACCTTCACAAGTTCCCCCATTCGCTTTTAATACCGTTCCATTATAAGTTTTACTACTACTTTCAGCTGTACAAATAATTGGTCTTTGACTAACTGTCAAATTTCCTTGTTGCTTAGTAATATTATAACTTGCTGTTGCTTCTTTAGTATGTTCATTATCATTTCCATGTTTAATAACAACGTCATTAATTTCATCAGATATATTGCCTACATTAGTTATTGTTCCAGTTGCCTTTACAGTTGCTGTATCCCCTTCTACTAATCCATTACAACTTCCTGTCGCTGTCAATGCTGTTCCATCATACACTTTACTTGTAGTAATAGCTGTACAAGTTATTGATTTAGTTGTTACTTTCAATGTTCCTTCTTTATTTGTTATTTCATAATTTTTTGTAACATTTTCTCCCTCATGTTTTACTACTACATCACTTATTGTATTACTTGTACTCCCTGCATATGTCTGTGAGCCTTTTGTTGTAACTGTTGTTACTTCTCCTGATACTATTCCTGTATTTTGATTTTGAGATTCACATGTACCAGTATTTGATGTTAATGCATTACCATTATATTCTCTAGTTTGTGAATCAGCTGTACATGTTACAGATCTTTTTGTAAGCGTTATTTTTGCGCTTGTCGTTGTTGTATTATTATGATTACTGTCTCCAACTACTTTTGCATATACAGTTAAATCTCCTACATTTGTTTCTGATGTTGTTATATCATTCATTGATGTTTTCCAGTTTGAATTATCATTACTATATTGAACTGTTCCTCCTGAATAGACCAATTTAATTTTTTGTGCTTATTAATAAATTCAATTTCTTTTAAATTAATTTTTTAAGCACTAAAATAGGTACCCATATTAATTTAATCCATTTATTATATTAACTATTTCAGTCATTTGATTTTGAAATAAATGAGCATATGTATTTAAAGTTTCATCTATTTTTGTATGTCCTAAATATTTTGCAACTAGCATAACACTAGCATTACTATTAATTAATAATGATGCACAACTATGTCTAAAATCATGTAACCTAATTTTCTTAACCTTAGCCAATTTACATATTCTATCCTTTTGATAACTTAATCTGCCTTTCGTAATAGGATTATTATTACCAAAAACATACCAATTATCATTAAAATCATATTCTTTTTTAGAAATACCATATAATTTTTCCAAATCAGATAATAATACTTTAGGTATTGGTATATCTCTAACACTACCTTTAGTTTTGGGTGTAGTTACTACATAAGATTTATTTGTCTCACCATGTGAAGGTATCACATTTTTTCTAACACTTAAACATTGATTTTTAAAATCAATATTATTCCATGTTAATCCACGTAATTCACCACATCTAAGTCCACAATAATATAAAGTTTCAAATAATGATTTTAATAAAATATTATCAACAACAGATATAAATTGTTTAAATTCTTCATAAGTAAAAAATTGCATTTCTTTTGGTAATTCATTTGGATTATTAAAATTAGTCATTTTATTATATGTTGCAGTAAAATTGAAATTATACCATTTTATAGCATAATTTAAAAGAGTTTTAAAAAATTTAAATATATTATTCTTGTAAGTTGTAGAAAAACTATAAGAATTTATTTCTTTTTTCCATTTTTCAAAATGTTCAATATTAAAATCCTTTAATTTAATATTATCTAAACTTTTTAAATAAACTTTTCTATCTTTATAAGTGGTTAAAGTTGAAACTTTAACTTTATCTTCTTTGTAATGATAGAAATTATTATATAAATCACTAAAAGTCATATTATAATTTTTATCAGAATATTCAATAGTTAATGCTAAAAAATCTCTTTCTGCTTTTAAAGCCTCCGTTTTTGTAAAAAATTTCTTAGATTTATACTTTTTTCTTGTTCCATCCAAATTCTTTATATAATCATAAAATACCCATTTTCGACCATCCTTTGTCCATTCTTTTTTATCTAATAATTTAACTGCCATAAGTCCCCCCTTTCATTTAATTTAATTATTGAATTATGGTAAATATTAATTAAATAAAAAATGTGAGTATAACTCACAATCTCATAGTAGCACTAAATATCAATTAAAGTCAATTATTTTGTAACTAAAACTCACAAAATAATTGTAGTATAATCATACATATGATAAAATGTTTTCATAATAACTTTAAAGAGGTGATTTTATGAATAATAAAACCTTAGCTAATATAGTAAAAAATTCTAGAGAAAAACTTGGTATTTCTCAAAGAGAGTTATCAAGAAGAACAGGTATTGATAACAATACTATTTCAAATATAGAAAAAGGTCAAAGAAAAAAACCAAATATATTATCTTTAAGAAAATTAAGTTTTGCATTAAAATTGAATTTAGAAGAATTGATGAAATTATCTAATTATAGTATGCAAGATATAGAAGTATCACTAAATAATAATACAATTTTAAATAAAAATTTAGATTCAGATAAACTTAAAGATATTATAAATAGTAATCAAAATGAATTATATGCAAGAAAAATGTTAAAAGAAATAATAATTAATACTGATTATAGTAAAATCGAAACTTTAAATAAATTATCTTCTAAAGAAAAAAATAAAGTAATAAAAAGTTTCAAAAAAATAATCCAGGAAAACAATAATGATATTAAAAATTTAAAAGCTTCAATAAAAAAAGCAAATGAAATTTTAATAAAAAAAATTAACTAATAAATTTTTTTAATCATATTTCTATCAATGAATTAAAATAATTAATAGTTAATTTTTATAAAAAACATATTTATTTTCTAGGTACTAATTTAGGTACTAACTTATAAATTATACTTAATATTATAATAAATTTTAATTAAACTATATTTCTTTTTTTTCTTTTAAATATTTTATATATTTCTACTACTATAATTATTATAAATGATAGTAATAATAATTTAATACATTCTATTATAGATATAGGTGTAGTTTTTAAAAAAACTGATAATATTGGTATTTCCATAACGGCAAATTGTAAAAGAATAGAACTAATAATAACAATTGGAATTAATATATTTCCTTTAAATCCTATTTTGAAAATTGAATTAATTTCGCTTCTACAATTTAATACATGAATATTTTGTATAAATACCATTAAAGTCATAACATATCCTCTAGCAATAGATGTAGATACTCCACTATCTATTAAACTTTTAAAATATAAAAATACAAGTATTCCTATAGTTAGACCAGATACTAAAACCTCAGTAAATAATTCTCTATTAAATAGTGTATCTGTAGTTTTAATTGGTTTTTTATCCATTACATCATTTTCAGTTTTCTCAAATGACAAAGCAAAATCTTGTAGTCCATCTGTTACAATATTAAGCCATAAAAGTTGTATTGCTACTAATGGTGTTGGTAAATCAAAAAATATTGATAAAAGAAAAAATAATACTTCTGCTAATCCACATGATAATAGCATAAATGACACTTTCCTAATGTTACTATAAGCACCTCTTCCTTCTTTTACACCTTCTACAATTGATGTAAAACTATCATCTAAAATAAGCATATCAGCAACTTCTTTAGCAACATCAGTACCACTACCCATAGCTATACCTATATTAGCACTTTTTAAAGCTGGAGAATCATTAACTCCATCACCTGTTACAGCAACAAATTCACCACTTCTTTTTAGTGATTCAACTATCTCTAATTTATCTATAGGTGATACTCTTGTAAATACTTTTTTAGATTTAACAAATATATCAAATTCTTTTTTACCTTTTTTCAAATATTCATTTAATTCAATTGTATCTGTAACTTCATTTCTTTTTGTTACAAGACCTAAATCTTTAGCTATCTTAAAAGCTGTTAGAGGATGATCTCCGGTAATCATAATTGTAGTAATACCTGCTCTAGTACATTCTTTTATAGATTTATTAACATCTTTTCTAACCGGATCAATAAAGGCAACTAATCCCCTAAATTCTAAAGTAGGAATATCCTTTTCAGCATAATTTTCTTTTTCAATAAATTTATCTATTTTTTTATTAGCAAGTGCTATAACTCTATAACCATCTGCTGCTAATCGATCATTCTGTTTTAAAATACTACTTGTATCAACATTAGAGCAAAATTCTAATACTTTTTCAACAGCACCTTTTATTGTACAATAATTATTATTATCTTCCTTATAAAAAGTTGCAGAATATCTATTTTCAGATTCATATGGTATATTACCTATTATTTTATAATTATCACTAATACCACATTTTTTACCTAATACTTTAAAAGCAATATCAATTGAATCTCCTATAAAACTTTTCTTTCCAAAATCAACTATAGATTCATTATTAATATATCCTAACTTAGCGATTAACTTGGCATCTTCTATTTTTGCATTATTTAGTGGTTTTATTTTGCCATTTAAATTATAACCAATTCCTTCAATATCATATTCACAGTTATTAGGCATTACTATTTTTTTAGCAGTTTGTTCATTTACAGTAAGAGTACCAGTTTTATCACTAGCTATATAAGTACAACTACCTAGTGATTCTACCGAATTTAATTTTTTTACAATAACCTTTTTTTTCATCATATTATTAGATGTAATAGTAAGAGCCATAGTAAGCGCTAAAGGAAGTCCTTCTGGCATTGCTGATACAGAAAGGGCAATAACTGATAAAAATATTTGATTACCATCTACTCCTTTTACAAATAATACTATAGAAATAATTATTGCAATAATTATTATTAAAATACTAATTTGTTTAGAAAATTTATTCATTCTAATTGAAAGTGGAGATTTTTCTTCCTTTATATTTGCAACCTTATCTGCTATTTTACCAATTTCAGTTGAAATACCTGTACTACATACAATTGCAATACCTCTTCCAGTTGTAACTGTAGTACCAGCAAATAACATATTAGACATTAGTGATAATGAGGTATTTTCTTTTACTATCACACCTGGCAATTTAGATACATTTATACTTTCCCCTGTTAAAATAGATTCATTAACAGTAAGATTATGGGCTTCAATTATTCTCATATCAGCACTAAGTTTATCACCAGATTCTAATATAATAATATCACCTGGTACTAATAGTTCTGAATCTATTTCTATTTCTTTACCATTTCTAATAACTTTACTTGTATCTTTTATTATATTTGATAAACTATCAGCATTTTTTTCTGCTTTCCACTCCTGAAATGTACCCAAAAATAAATCAACTAAAATAATAAATATAATAGCTATTGCATCTGTAATCTCTCCCACAATAAAAGAAAAAATAACTGTAACAACCAAAAGCAATACAATAGGATCAAGTAATTCTTTACAAAATATTTTAAAAAAACTATCAGCTTTTTTTCTAGGTAAGATATTTTTACCATACTTTTCTAATCTCTTAGTAGCTTCATCTGAAGTTAAACCTGTTTCTCTAGAATTTAATTTTTTGTATACTTCTTCTAACTTTATGGTATGCATATAATTTCTCCTATTCTATATTATTTTTTTATATTTTGATTATTAATAGCTTGATTGCTTTTTTTGATATTATCTATTTCATATTCCTTTTCTAAAATATCGTTTTTTATATTTTCTAAATTATTTAACAATTTTTGAAATTCTTTTAAATGTAAATAATTTGAATACTTAGTAATGATTTCATTAATTATATCATTAATTTCACTAGATGCTTGTTTAATAAGAGTTGATACTTTTTCAATATTTTCTAAATCATTTTCTATAGATTTATCAAAATCTTTAATCATTATTTTCTTTCTTCTTTTTATTCTATAGTTATTTTTTAATACTTTCTTCATAAAATATACTGCTATTAATGTTGTAATTGCTACTGCTTTTGTACTTCTAACACTTGGTAATTTCATACTAGGTTTATCAATAATAGAGATTAATTTTGCACAATATTTATTTAAAGCTTTAGCTTTAGAAAGTGCTATCGATGCTTCATCTATAATTATATTTTTATTATCTTCTACAATTTCATCATCATTACTTTTATTATTTTCTCTTTTATCTTTTTCACTATCATAGTCAGCTTTTTCATCTTCAGGTATAAAGACATTCAACTCTTCTATAATCTCTTCTTGAGCATTTTGAAAATCTTCTATATCAGCATTAAATTCCTCATAAAAAGTATCTTCTATATCAGCATTTTCTATTAAAATATCATTACCAATTTGTTTTTGTATAACTTGTTTTCTTAATTCTTCTTTCATATAATCAATTGTTTTTAACTTATCAGCAATTTCTATATATAAATCAGAATTTTTTACATTTTCTACTATATTATGATTATTAAATTCTTCTATATATTTTAAAGCTAAATAATAATAGTATTCTTCATCACCTAATTTTGATTTAATTATCATATTATTAAATATATCTAATTTTTTAATAACTAAATTTAATTTATCTAATAAATCTTCTGCCTCTGTTTTAGATACATTATCTTTATTACTATAATCATAAGCAACCTTTTTTAATTCAGTTCTAACTGTTTTTAATTCATCAATATAAGTTTCAATAATTTTTTTATCTATATCTTTATTTATAGTTTCTTCTATTTTAATAGTTTTATCATTATTAATAGATTCTTCTTTTTCTTTAGTTATATCTTTATCATTTAGATAAACTTTTTCTTCTATTGGTGTAATAATTATAGGTAATTTATCATGTACTGATAATTTATTAATACTATCATAATTTAAGTTATCATCAAATTTTTCATTAACCTCTTTATCTACTATTGTAGAAGAATTAATATTAATCATATTATTTTCTTCTTTAACTTGGTTTTTATTAATAACTTTGCAATTACTAATAATTGTCTTTAAAACTTCACTAGATATTATTAATGGAACTGCAGCAAAAAAATTAATAATTTGTGATTTTCTTACTCTTTTTTCTAATTCCTTAATTTTTTTTATTTCAATATTTTCAGATTGTTTTTTTAACTTTTTCTTTCTATTCTTAGTAATAATAATGGTTCTTTTTCTATCATTACTACCACCTTTAGTGCCTATAGTTTCATTCATATATTCACCTTCTTATATATTATAACAAATAAAATACAAACTATGAGTAGTTTGTATCATAATTATTGTAAAATAGACACTATATATTAATATTATATTTTTTTATTTTATTTATTATTTCATAGGGATGATTTTTTCTAAATTCAATTCTTTGATCTTTATCCATATGATAAATTTTTATAGCCTTATCAATATGTAATATTCCATTCAAATGATCAATTTCATGACATATAACCGTTGCAGAAAATCCTTTAAATATTTCTTTATACTTTTTTTTATTAATATCATAATATTCTAATTCAATTTTATAAGGCCTTTCCACAAGACCTAAATTATCAAGACAACTTGCACAAGCTTCCCAATATCTTGTTAAACCATAAGCCTTAGTTATAACTGGATTAATTAATACCTTTTTTTCATTATATTTACTATCATCAAATTTAGATAAATCTGTTTTTTTAAGATATATTAATCTTTTTGGTATACCAACTTGAACAGCTGCTAGAGCTAAAATATTTTCATCAGTTGCACATAAATCAGATAATATTTTAACATCTTTTTTATATGCATTATTGGATAAATCTACTTCTTTAGAAATTTGTCTTAAATATTCTAAATCTTTTTCAATAGTTTTATAATGTATTTTCATATAACCTCCATATATTATATTATTTTTCCATTAAACTATATACATTATTACTATAAATTAATTTTCTAAATATATATTATCCTAAAAAAATCATTAAATAACTTTTTATCTCATTTTTTTAAATAGCCTTTTAACATTTTCATTAGTAATTTTTTCAATTTCTTCATAATCTTTTTGTTTTACCTTAGCAAGGGTATTAATTATATATTTTATATTTGCTGTTTCATTAATGTCTCCTCTTACTGGTTCAGGAGATATATAAGGACTATCTGTTTCAACTAAAAACAAATCATCTGGAACAATTTTTGCAACTTCAATAGATTTTTTTGCTGTCTTATAAGTTATTTTACCGGCAAAAGATATATAAAAATTATTGGTTACTAAATATTTTAAATCTTCTAAATCTGGCTGAAAGCAATGAAATACACATCCATATTTTGGTTTTATATATTTTTCAAAAATATTAATTATTAATTTATTAGAATTATTGGAATGTATAATTATAGGTAAATTAAGTTCATTTGCTATCATTATTTGTTTTACTAAATATTTTTTCTGCTCTTCAAAATTGCTTTTTGTATTATCTAATCCTATTTCTCCAATAGCAATAACTTTTGGATTATCAGCTAAATCATACAAAGTTTCTAAATTTTGAGATTTAACATATAATGGATGAATACCAACCGATGAAAAAAATTTTAAATTTGATTTTGAAATATTTATAGATTCTTCTGAAGATTTTAAATCTAATGCAACATTAACAACACTTTCAATATTATCATTATTGTTTATAGCATCTATATATTTCTCTTTATCACTTAAAACGATACTATTAATATGCATATGAGAATCAATAGCCATACTTTCACCTACTATCTAATATGCATATTATTTTTAACAATATGCATATGTGTTTTTTTATTGATAATGTAAAAACTTAAATCTACAAATATTCTAGCATATATTTTAGCATTTTAAAACTCGTAACTATTAAAAGTCCGAGTTTCTTATCAATATGTTTTGGTTGAAAAGGATATTTACAACTTTTTTGCTAATCCTTTTATAGTTTCTTTTTTATCTTCAACAGTTTGCAATTGTTTAAAAAGAGTTTTAAACTGGATACAAAACTCATATATTCTTGAACCAGACTGACGTATATTAATTGAGACACAATATGAAGCTTTAGGAAATTCACCATTAAATTTATTAAATGTTAGAACTATTTCATCCTTTTTTTTGTTATTTTTAATACATTTGGACATTCAATAGGATAAGCATCACATAACATTGTAATAACACCATTTTGAACTAAAGATTGATACCAAGATGTACGTTTTTCATATTGCATTTTTTCTTGAACACTTTGTAAACTTTCATCTTCTCCAAATATATTACCATTTATTATATCTGTATAAAATTTATTAAATACAGAGTACATTTCTCCTTAATTACTAACAATATTAAAAGAAATATTAGATATTTTTCGATAATCTCCATATTTACAAGATAGATTTATATCAGAACCAGTTTGATAAATTTTTTTCATCTTGTATCAAATCAATATCAAAAGAATTATACTCATTACTTGTTTTTTTTATTTTCATAGATACACCCTCTTGACTAAAGTATATCACTTTAAAAATTAAAAAATCAAATGTATTTATATATTAAATATAAGTGTTTCATAAAAAAATGTCATATCAATTTTCTTATCACCAATTTTGTTAAGATTGTTTACATAAAATTAATCATCCATCTCTCTTTACTTTTGTTAATTTCATAGAGTAATCGTAAGTTTCATAAATAGATTTTTCCATCGAGTCAATAAATGATTTTAATAAATAGTAATTTTCTAATTTTAAGGTTCTTATTTTCCTTTTTATTTCAATTTGAAATGCATTTGTAATTAAAGAGCATTGTCTAGTTACTTGTCCCCCTAAATATTCACTGCCATTATCAACTGATAAATTAAAGCTATTAAAATTATTTTTAAATGTTCTAATAATCTCTTGATCACAAGTATTATAATTGTTAGACCATAAACTACAATCATATTGTTTTACATCCATGCATCCGTGGATATCTATTACTAAAAATTGATTATATAGGTAAATCAAATTTTTTAATTCTCTTAAATAATCATTTTGTAAATTTAATATTGTAATACCTAACGGAAAATTAGGATCATCATTGTCATTATAAACTCTAACAAAGTAAGAGCATTTGCACTTTTGTGCCAAATAAATTGCAAGAGGTCCTGTTAAATAATCACTTGATTTAATTTGCGATTCTCTACATTGTTTTACTGCATGTGGTGCAGATAATATAATTGGTAATTCTCCTATTTTATATATATAACCTTTTCCATTCACCTTTAAACCATTTTTATTATTCCTTAAAAATTGATAATTTAAATTTCGTAATTCATTGATAATTGTATTTGCATTAATCACTCTTTCTTTTTTTATTTTGAATTTATACACTAATACAATCAAATTTTAAATTATGATAAAGTAAAATTATACACTTTCTCATAAGAATCACCCCAATTACTATTCGTATATTATACAGTTATTTATATAAAAGTCAAATTTAATATTTAATTTCACACAAATATATTGGTTGTCAATATAAAAGTGTGTCTTTTATTGGCACATATATCAGTTTAAACTATAAAAGTATTGTATCAAGAACGTTTGTTTGATAATGCATTTTTTAATCATTTTAAAACTCAAACTAATTAAAAGTTCGAGTTTGGTATCAATCTGGTGCGAATAACGTAGTAATCTACAACTTTTCACCTAAGAAACGAATTTGATATATAAAAACATCAATCTCTAATAGTATTTTAGCACAATTTTTATTATATGTCTCAAAAAAAATCAAAATTTATAG